>CAITYE010000374.1 GCA_903896535.1 uncultured Paracraurococcus sp. | reverse complement strand
GCCTTTTTTACCGCGCCGAGGCTGCCGAGCCCGGCGGCGAGCGCGGCCCGCACCTGGCCAGCCGTAACTTCTTCGCAGCGGCAGAGGATCGTCGTATCGGCGATCGCCCCGGCGTCGAAAGGCGCCGGCGCGAAGATCTGCCAGAGCGCGGTCTGGAAGGCCTCGGCGCGCGCCAGCGCGCGTTGCGCTCCGGCATCCTCGGGCGCCGCAAAGCCGAGTTCCCGCGCTGCGGCGAGGCCGGCGATCCGCCCGCGCGTCAGCGCGATCCGCGCACCGCCGATCGCCGCGCCATCGCCCACGGCGAAGACGCCGGGCAGGGAGGTGCGGCCCGCCGCATCGGTCACTGTCTCCAGCCTGCCCAGCCCGGCATCGACGAAGCGATGCGCCGCGCCGAGCGCGCGTGCGAGCCCGGTTTCCGGCTGGAAGCCGAGGTTGAGCGCGCAGGCATCGGCCGCGATGCGTTGCTCACCCGCGGGTGTGGCGACCCGCAAGGCGGCGAAGCGGTCACTGCCCTCGCAGCCCAACGGCGTGCTGCCCCAGAGCACCGGCACGCCGGCGCGCCGCAATTGCCAGAGGTAGCGCAGCCCATCGCGCGCGAGATCGGGCGCCGCGCGCAGCAGCCGCAGCGCCGCGCCCCATTGCCCCTGGGCCAGCGGCGGCGCCGCTTCCACCACCGCCACCACCTGCACGCCACCGGCCAGCAGCTCGCTGGCCAGCTGGAAGTTCAGCGGGCCATTGCCGGCGATCACCACCCGCTCCCCCGGTGCGACGCGATTGGCCCGTGCCAGCGTCTGCATCGCGCCGGTCGTCATCACGCCGGGCAGGGTCCAGCCAGGAATGGGCATCGGCCGTTCATGCGCGCCGGCCGCCAGGATCAGCCGGCGCGGCCGCAGGGTCACGGCCGCATCCCCGATCAGCGCGCCGAGCTCATCTGGGGCGAAGGCGCCCCAAACGGTGGCGCTGGTCAGGATCTCCGCCCCTGCGGCGCGGGCCGCTGCGCGCAACGTATCGCCCAGGCGGTGCTGTGCGTCCGGGGTGGGGTCGTGATGGCTCCCGGCCAGTGCCTTGAAGTATTGCCCGCCGGGTGCGTCGCGCTCGTCCAGCATCAGCACCTTGGCGCCGGTGGCTGCGGCCGCCTCGGCGGCGGCCAGGCCAGCCGGTCCGGCGCCTATCACGAGCACGTCGCAGGCCCGGTCCGGAATCTCCGCCGGCGGCGGCGTAAGCGGCGCGGCGGCGGCGGGCGGACCGCTGAGCACGGCCATGCCCGGCACGACCTTGGCAAGGCAGGCGCGCTGATTGGCCTTGCCGTCGATTGTCACCAGGCAGTCGAAGCAGGCGCCCATGCCGCAGAAAAGACCCCGCGGCGCGCCGCTGCCGGTCTTGCGGAAGGCGAGAATGCCGGCCGCCGAGAGCGCCGCCGCCACGCTCTCCCCCGGTAGCGCTTCGATCGGCTGGCCATCGAAGCGGATGCTGGTGGCCACAACCGCCCGCGCCGTGCCCTTAAGCCGCATGCCCTTGCCCCGCCCGGGCGCTTCAGGAAGAATCTCGCTCATCCTCATCAGCATGACCGGGGTCGTCCCTGTGCAAAAGCCCTTCCGTGGTACCTATACCGTCCTCATCACCCCCTTCACCGAAGGCGGCGATTCGGTCGATCTGCCCGCCCTCGCGCGGCTGGTGGAATTCCAGATTGCCGAGGGCATCGACGGGCTTATCCCGCTGGGGTCGACCGGGGAGTTCCTGTCGGTCTCGCGCGAGGAGCGGACGGCGATCGTCGAATGCGTGGTTCGGACCGCTGCCGGGCGCGTGCCGGTGCTGATCGGCACCGGCGACGAGGATACCCGCGCCGTGGTGGCGATGAGCCGGGAGGCCGAGGCGCTGGGCGCGGACGGCGTGATGATCATCCCGCCTTATTACAGCGTGCCGACCGAGGACGAGCTGTTCCACCACTATAAGACCGTGGCCGATGCCATCGGCATTCCGATCATGGTCTACAACAACCCCGCGACCGCCAATGTGGATATGGGCCCGGCGACGCTAGCCCGCCTCTCCACCATCCCGAACTGCCGCTACGTGAAGGAGAGCACGCTGGAGGTGACGCGGGTGCGCGACATCATCGCCGCCTGCGGCGAGCGGATGGAGGTCTTTGCGGGTGTGTTGGGCTATGAGAGCGCCTGGCTCGGCGCCATTGGCTGGGTCGCGGTGTGCAGCAACGTCGTCCCACGTCTGTCGCGCGACATGTTCGCTACCGCGGCCTTCGAGGCCGACCGGGCAAAGGCGCTGCCGTTGTATCGCCGCCTGGCGCCGCTGCTGCCCTGGGTCGGCGGACCTCGCTATGTCTCCGGCACCAAGGCCGCGTTCCGGCTGATGGGGATGGAGATGGGCGTGCCGCGGCCGCCCCGTCTGCCGCTGCCGGCCAGCGACTTGCCTGCCCTGGCATCCGTCTTGCAGACCATGGGGGCGCTGCCGGCCACAGCCCGCGCCGCTGAATAGGGAGATCGCCCGATCATGTTCCGTCGCTTCGCGCTGGGTGCCGCGCTGTCGCTGCTCGCCCTTCCCGGTCTCGCCCAGACCAACTGCACGCCGCGCCTGGCGGATGCCGAGTTGGTCAAGCCCCGTACCCTCACCCTCTCCACCAACCCGACGCTGCCACCGATGCAGTTCGTCAACGCCCAGGGCCAGCTGGTCGGCATGCGGGTGGAGCTGGGCACTGAGATCGCCCGCCGCCTCTGCCTGACGCCGGAGCATGTGCGGGTTGAGTTCGCGGCGATGATCCCCGGCCTCGCCGCCCGGCGCTGGGACATGATCAATACCGGCATGTTTTACACAGAGGAACGGCAGAAGCTGATGTACCTCGTCCGCTACGAGGAACAGGCGATCAGCGTCAGCGTCACCCGCGGCAATCCCAAAGGTATCAAGTCCATTGTCGATCTTGCCGGGCTGACGGTGGGGGTCGAGCAAGGGGGCTTCGAGTTCCGTCGCACCCAGGACATCGCCAAGGAGCTGGAGACGCGCGGACTGAAGCCGATTGTCATCCGCCCCTTCGATAATTTCGCCATCAGCTTCCAGGCGCTACGCGTCGGCCAGCTGGATGCCGCCATCTCGATTGACAGCACCAGCAAGGAATACGATGACCGCGGCGAGTTCACCCGCGCCATCAGCGGCCTCTATGGCACGCCGATCAATTTCGGCTTCCGCAGCAAGCTGCTGGCCGAAGCGGTCGCCCAGGTGATCCGAGAGATGCGGACCGATGGCAGCTTCGCCAGGTTGCTCGACCGCTACGGCGTGAAGGGCTTCGACGGACCGATCGAGGTGGTCGGCCCGAACTAGGCGACGGGTATGCAGGTCTGGCGCTGGGACGGTTTCTTCGACTACCTGTTCAACCGCTATCTGCTGGAAGGGGCGCTGATCACGGTGGCCCTGACCGTGGGCGCACTTTTCTGCGGCCTCATCCTCGGCATCGGCATTGCCCTGCTGCGGCTGTCCGGCAACCGGCTGCTGGCCGGCATCGCCGCCGTCTATTGCTGGCTGTTCCGGGGCACGCCACTGCTTGTGCAGCTGCTCGTCATCTATACTGGCCTGCCCTTGTTTGGCCTGCGCTTCTCGGTCTGGGAGGCGGCGCTGATCGGTCTGTCGTTGAACGAGGCCGCCTATCTTTCGGAGATTGTGCGCGCCGGCATCATGGCAGTGCCGAAGGGCCAGCGAGAGGCGGCCATGGCACTCGGTCTGCATCGCAGCCAGGCCTTCCGCCTGGTCACCTGGCCGCAAGCGCTGCGCATCGTCATCCCGCCGCTTGGCAATAGCGTGAACGGCTTGCTCAAAACCACCTCGGTCGCCAGCGTGATCAGCGTCGATGAGTTGCTGCGGCGGACCCAGATCCTGATTCAGGAGCGCTTCCTGGTCCTTGAGCTGTTCGCCGTCGCCGCGCTCTATTACCTGCTGTTGACCAGCCTTTGGGATTTCGCGCAGCGCCGGATGGAGCGGCGCTTCGGCCGCGGCTTCGGGACCGAGGCGGCGGATCGACGCTGACGCGCCCTGGGCGGGCTGGCAGGATGGACAGCGGAGGCTCCCTGCCATGCGTCTTTTCCGCCGGGTTCTGCCGGCGCTGCTGGTCCCCGGGATCGCCCGTGCTGAAGCCGGCTTTCCCAGCCGTCCCGTGCGGCTGATCGTGCCCTATAGCGCTGGCGGCATCGCCGATACCGTCGCCCGCATCGTCCAGCCGAAGACGGCGGAGGCGCTGGGCGTGCCGGTGATCGTCGAGAACCGCACCGGTGCCTCCGGCGCGGTCGGCGCCGCCGCTGCGGCCGCCGCCCCGCCCGATGGCTATACGCTGGTGGCGGAGGGGGCGACGACCATCACCTCGCCGCTCGCCAATAAATCCCTGCCGCTCGATTACGAGCGGCTGGTGCCGGTGACGCAGCTGACCACCGCGCCCTATTTGCTGGGCATCCGCGCCGATTTCCCGGCCACGGATCTGCCGGGCTTCCTGGCGGAGGCACGGCGGCGGCCGGGGACCGTCACCTTCGGCACCCCGGGCATCGCGCATATCGGCCATCTCATGGGCGAGCTGCTGCAGAGCCTGGCGGGGGTGAAGCTGGAGCACATCCCCTATCGCGGCGGCGCCGATGCGGCGCGCGACCTCGCGGGCGGGCAGATCGATGCCGTGATCATCAGCGAGAGCAGCCTGCGGCCAGTGCTGGAAAGCGGCAAAGCACGGGCGATCGGCGTGACCGGCGCATCGCGGCGGCCGGGCCTGCCCGGAGTGCCCGCGATCGGCGAAGTGGTGCCGGGCTACGAACTCGGCACCTGGATCATCGTCTATGCCCCGCGCGGCACGCCGGAGGCGGTACAGGAACGCCTTGCCGCTGCCTTCCGTGCGGCGACGACCGACCCGGAGGTACGG
>CAITYE010000373.1 GCA_903896535.1 uncultured Paracraurococcus sp. | reverse complement strand
GGTGTCGGGCATCAGCCGCGCGGCGGCTTCGGGCAGGGCGGCGTCCAGCGCCGCCAGCAGGATACGGGCCAGGGCCGTGGCCGCCGCCTCGGCGGCCAGTGCCAAATCGGCCCGGCCGGCCTCCAGCGTCGCCAAAATCGCGGCCAGCGCCGCCATCTCCTGGCTTCGTAGCCCAGCCTCCAATTCGGCCCGCGCCGTCTCGGCACCGGCGGTCGCGCCTTCGGCCCGCGCGGCGGCGAGCCGCGCCTCGATCGCCGCCTCTGCGGCGGCGGCAGGATCGGGCTTTGCGCGGCGGCCAACCGCCGGGCCGTCGATATCGGGCAGGTCGAAGCTGTAAACAGCCAGCTTGGGCCGCGCCACGCTGGCGGGCGACAGCGGAGTGGGCTCGAATCCACTCACGGCACCATCTCCTCTTCACGCCCGTCAGCGACTTGGATTTGGCCCTGGGCGGCAAGGTCTTTCGCCATGACGACGATCGCGGCCTGCGCCTCGTCCACGTCGCGCAACCGCACCGCGCCAAGGGCGGCAATGTCCTCGCGCAGCAATTTGGCGGCGCGTTCGGTCAGGTTGCGGAAGAACAGCTCGCGCAACGCATCGGTGGCGCCCTTCAGGGCCAGCGCCAGCTTCTCCTTCTCGACGCTGCGCAGCAGCACCTGCAAGCCCGGGCCATCGACGCGGTGCAGATCTTCAAAGGTGAACATCAAGCTGCGGATTCGCTCGGCCGCCTCGCGGTTGCGCTCCTCCAGCGCGGCGACGATGCGCCCCTCGGTCGCACGGTCCAGATTGTTGAAGATTTCCGCCATCATCTCGTGCGCATCGCGCCGCTGCGAGCGGGCGAGGTTCGACATGAACTCGGCCTTCAAGGTGCGCTCGACGCCCTCCAGCGCCTCCTTCTGCACATTCTCCATCCGCAGCATGCGCATCACCACCTCCATGGCGAAGCCTTCCGGCAGCAGCCCCAACACGCGGGCGGCATGGTCGGGCTTCACCTTGGTCAGCACGACGGCGACGGTCTGCGGATATTCGTTCTTGAGATAGTTCGCGAGGACGCCCTCGTTCACATTGCCAAGCTTATCCCACATGGTACGGCCTGCAGGACCGCGGATTTCCTCCATGATCGTCGCTACGCGGTCGCGTGGCAGGCTCTTCTCCAGCAGCCGCTCGGTGCTCTCGTAGGAGCCGAGCAGGGAGCCGCCTTTCCCCAACTCCTCGGCAAATTCCTGGCAGAGCTCCTCGATCACCGCAGCCGGCACCGACCCCAGCATGGACATCGCCTGCGACAGATCGCGGATCTCATCCTCATGCATCCGGCCAAACAACTCGGCCGCCGTCGCCTCACCGAGCGCCAGCATCAGCGCCGCGGCCTTCTGCGGCCCGGTCATTGTCTCGATCGTGATCATGCCTGGGCGCCCTCTTCAGGATGCATCCAACGACGCAGCACGCTCAGGCTTTCCTGGGGATGCGAGCCGACGAGGCTCTCCAGCGCCGCGACCGACGACGCCTTCATCTGACCCTCGATATGGGCGAAACTGCCCGGGCCGGCGCCCTCACCCGGCACCTCGCCATCCGGGCCTGTCCCGCCGCCCGTCAGAGAGCCGCCGGCCGCGGCCGCACTGACGGGCACGAGGCGTACATTCGGGGTGAGGGAGGCAACGAGCCGGCGCACCAGGGGACGGCCGAGCAGCAGGATCGCCACCAGCGCAACCAGCGCCAGCAGGGCGCTTTCGATCAGGCGGGTGGCCAGCACCGGCGCCACCGGCAGGCCGAAGAAACGCTCCGCCACCGGCACCGGCAGCTGCTCCTCAACGAAGCGCATGGAGACGACCTGCACCTGATCGCCGCGCTGTTCGTTGAAACCGATGGCACTGCGGGCCAGCGTGGCGATCCGCTGCAACTCCTCTGGCGTGCGCTCGCGCCATTTCGGCGCGGCAGCACCCTCGCCCGGCTCGGCGACCCCATCGACCAAGACGGCGAGCGAGAGACGCTTGACCACCGGGTGTTCCCGCAACGTATTGCGGGTGCTCCGCCCGATCTCGTAGTTCGTTGTCTCCTCCTGGCGGTTCTCGGAGGTTGTGCCACCGGATGCTGGCGCATCCGCGCCGGGCAGGTTGCCCGCCACGGAGACCGGCGGCGGCTCGCTGCCGCGGGATTGTTCGGTGCTCGATTGCGTGCTGCGCGGCACCTGGTTTTCGGGATCGAAGCGCTCATCGCGCGTCTCCACCCGATCAAAATCCAGCTCGACATTGGCCTCGGCCCGCACGCGGCCGGGCCCGAGGCTGCGCTCCAGCAACTCCTCGACCGCGCGGGCAAGGCGGAGTTCCTGGCCGCGCCGCATCTCCTCCTGCGTCGCCGCAGCTGCCGGGCCGGCCAAGGCCTGGCCGCCACGGGCCAACAATTCCCCACGGCTATCGACAATCGAGATATTCTGAGGCCTGAGGCCTGGTACGGCGGTCGCGACCAGATGCAGCACCGCCTGGACCCCTTCCCGATCCAGTCGCTGCGCACCCTGCATATTGAGCACAACTGAGGCTTGCGCCTCACCCCGCTCGCGCGAGAAGGCCTCCCGCCGCGGCAGCACCAGGTGGACGCGCGCGGCCTTGACCCCGGCGAGGCCGCGGATGGTGCGGGCCAACTCGCCTTCGAGCGCACGCAGCTGGTTCACATTCTGGTGGAAGGGTGTCTCGGTCAGCGATTGGCCCCGATCGAAGATTTCCCAGCCGACGCCGCCGCCGGCGGGCAATCCCTCCCGCGCCAGGGCAAGGCGCAGGCGGGGGATCTGATCGAGCGGGGCGAGGATCTGCCCGCCACCGGCTTGCAGCCGATAGGGGATTCGCTGACGTTCCAGGCTGGCGACCACTGCGCCGGCATCGCGCTGGTCAAGATCCCCGAAAAGCAACGCCATCGGCGGCTCCCCGGCGCGGAGCCAAAGGGCTGCGAGCAGACCGATCAGGCCCGCTCCGAGCCCACCCGCCACCAGCAGGCGGCGCCCAGCGAGGCCATCCAGGATGCCACGCAGACCGCCAAGCCGCGCGGCCTCCGGGGTTGTCGTTGCAATTTCAGTCGTTCCCGACACCGCGCCCCACATCCCAGGCCCGGTAACCCGGCGGGCCTTCTCCGGCCGACGGCAACTTCTGCGCATCGACAGGCAGAAAATGCCGGGGCTCGATTGCGAAGCGGTTAAGCCATGGCGTCTTCCAGGCGCTTCGGCTGATTTACACCCGCGCGGGCAGTTGATATTTCGACCCGCGGTACCGCGGCAGCCTTCGCGCTGCCGGCCGAGGAGAGCCCGACGCCATGAAGATCGTTGCCTGCAATAGCAACCGTCCCCTCGCCGACGCCGTCGCCGCCAGTCTCAACCTGCCGCTCACGAGCGCCTCCATCCGACGCTTCGCGGACATGGAGGTGTTCGTCGAGATCAACGAGAATGTGCGCGGCGAGGACGTCTTCATCGTCCAATCGACCAGCTATCCGGCGAACGACAATCTGATGGAGCTGCTGATCACGCTCGATGCTCTGCGGCGGGCGAGCGCACGGCGGGTCACCGCCGTGATCCCCTATTTCGGCTACGCGCGGCAGGATCGCAAATCCGGCTCCCGTACCCCGATATCGGCCAAGCTGGTCGCCAACCTGATCACCGCCGCCGGCGCCAACCGGGTCCTGACCATGGATCTGCACGCCGCGCAGATTCAAGGCTTCTTCGACATTCCGGTGGACAACCTATTCGCCGCGCCACTGTTCACGCGCGATATCCAGGATCGCTACCAGGGCCGCGACCTGATGGTGGTCAGCCCCGATGTCGGTGGCGTGGTGCGGGCCCGCGCCCTTGCCTCCCGCCTGCACACCGACCTCGCGATCATCGACAAGCGCCGTCCCCGCGCCGGCGTGTCAGAGGTCATGAACGTGATCGGCGAGGTCGAAGGTCGGCATTGCATTCTGGTCGACGACATCGTCGATTCCGGCGGTACCCTCTGTAACGCTGCTGAGGCCCTGATGAAGCAGGGGGCGCAGGGTGTTTCGGTCTATGTCACGCACGGGGTCTTCTCCGGCGGCGCGGTGGCACGCGTCGGCGCCTCCCCGATCGAGAATATGATTGTGACCGACAGCATCATGGCGACCGAAGCCGTCCGGGTTTCCGCCAATATCCGCCAAGTGGCCATCGCCCCGCTGCTGGCCGAGGCGATGCGCCGGATCTCGGAGGAAAGCTCCGTCTCCTCGCTGTTTAACTGAACCAGCCCTTGCGCCCCGCCGCCGGGCCGGCGAGGCTTGCGGCGCTACTCCCGAAGGACCCCTCGGCATGAAGCTGTTCTACGCCCCAGGTGCCTGCTCGATCGGCATTCACGTGTTGCTGGAAGAGATCGGCAAACCCTACGAGGCCGTGGCGGTCAATCTGCGGGAAGGTGCGCAGTTCAAGCCGGATTTCACCACCGTGAACCCGAAATCCAAGGTGCCGGCGCTGGCGCGGGATGACGGCTCGGTCCTGACCGAATACCCGGCGATCGCCGTCTGGCTCGCCGCCTCCAACCCCCAGGCCAAGGTGATGCCGGAGGGCGCCGATGCCTTGGCCAAGGCGCTAGAGGTCACGGATTACTGCGTCGCGACCATGCATATGCAGGGCTTCAGCCGGATTTTCCGGCCGGCCAATTTCGCCGCCAACGAGGCCGAGCACCCGGCGATCAAGCAGCGCGGCGAGGACATCTTCGCCAAGGGCCTCGCCTGGCTCGACGAGCAGCTCGCGGACCGCGACTACGTGACCGGCAGCTTCAGCTTCGCCGACACGGCGGTGTTCTATGTCTGCTTCTGGTGGGCGGGCCGGCTCGGCAAGCCGCTACCGAAGAACGTCGCCGCGCATTACGCCCGTATGCAGGCGCGCCCGGCCGTTCAGCGGACCATGCAGGCCGAGGGTCTGGCCTGAGATGGGCTTTGCCGCGGCACTCAATCCGATCCCCTTCTGGTTTCTCCGCCACGGCGAGACCGACTGGAACGCCCAGGGCCTGTCGCAGGGCAGCTCCGACATTCCCCTGAACCATGTCGGCCAGCAGCAGGCGGAACGGGCGGCCCGGACGCTCCCCAGCCTTGGGCCAATCGCCACCATCATCGCCTCACCGCTGCAGCGCGCGCGCGTCACCGCGGAGGTCGCGGCCAGCGCGCTTGGTCTGCCGGTGCAACTCGACCCCGGGCTGCAGGAGGTCGCGTTCGGCGAGCAGGAAGGCAAGCCGATGGGCGATTGGTATGATGACTGGATCGCCGGGGAATATACCCCAGAGGGCGCTGAGTCCTTCGCGGTCCTTTATGACCGGGCCGTGGCCGCGGTGAACCGCGCGACGGCGCTGCCCGGACCGGTGCTGGTGGTTGCCCATGGCGCGCTGTTCCGCGCGCTGCGCCTCGCTTTCGGGCATGAACCGAACGTCCGCACGCCGAACGCGCTGCCGATCCGCTGCGCGCCGCCCGCCGCCGGCGCCCGGGTCTGGTCTGTGGTCCCCGCCGCCCTGGCGCCGGAGGTTTGAGCGGCGGGCCGCTTGCGCTAGCCAACGCGCTGCCCTAGAGCATTCCCTACGCCGGCACCCCTGGAGGCCGGCGTTGTCGTTTTCAGACGATGATTTCCATCCCCAAGCGGAGCACGACCATGGTCCAGACAATTCGGATCGAGGCCGAGGCGCGCGGGCGGGCCGGTAAGGGGGCGGCACGCGCGACCCGGAGAGAGGGGCTTGTCCCCGCCGTCATCTATGGCGCGAAGCAGGAGGCGACGCTGATCGCCCTCGACCCACGCGACGTGATGAAGGAAATGCATAAGGGTGGCTGGCAGGGCCATCTCTACGAAGTTGCCGTCAAGGGCGGCGGTACCGAGCGCACGCTGATGCGCGAGGTGCAGTTCCATCCGGTCACTGACCGGCCGCTGCATGTCGATTTCCAGCGCCTCGCGCCAGGCCAGCTCATTCGCGTGAAGGTCGCGGTCCACTTCCTGAACGAAGCGAGCTCCCCGGGCCTCAAGGCCGGTGGCGTGCTCAACGTCATCCGGCGCGAGCTGGAAGTCCTGGCCGATCCCGATCAGGTGCCGGAGTTCTTCGAAATCGACCTCGCCAGCGCCGAAATCGGCGACTCGCTGCGCTGGTCGATGGTGAAGGGTCACCACGGCACGAAATCGGTCATTGACCGCGATTTCGTTGTGGTGACCATCGCCCCGCCGACGGTGGAGGTCGAAGTGGCCCCGGCGCCGGCCGCGGCGGCAGCGCCGGCGGCACCGGCCAAGGGCGGCAAGGGCGCCGCCCCCGCCAAGGCCGCCGCCCCCGCCAAAAAGAAGTAAGCCGAGGACGGCATGTTGCTCTGGGTTGGGCTGGGCAATCCCGAGCCTTCCCAGGCGCGGCATCGCCATAATATCGGCTTCCTCGCCCTCGATGAAATCGCGCGTCGCCATGGCTTCACGCCATGGCGACAACGTTTCAAGGGGCTGGTGGCGGAAGGCGTTGTGGGGCGACAGAAAGTGCTCGCCCTCAAACCTCTCACCTATATGAACGGCTCAGGTGAGGCGGTGCAGCCCGCCGCCGCGTTCCACAAGATCGGCCCAGCGGCGATCACCGTCTTCCATGATGAGCTCGACCTCGCGCCCGGTAAGGTCCGGGTGAAGCGCGGTGGTGGGGTAGCCGGCCATAACGGCCTACGCGACATCCAACGCGCGCTCGGCACGCCGGAGTTCTGGCGAGTGCGGCTCGGCATCGGGCATCCCGGGCAGAAGGAACGCGTCACCGGCCATGTGCTGGGCAACTTCGCCAAGGCCGACGAGCCCTGGCTCGCCCGGTTGCTGGAGGCGGTGGCCGAGACGGCGCCGCTGCTCGGCGACGGCCGTGCGGAGGAGGCGATGACGCGGATCGCCCTGTTGACCCAGGAGGCATGATGGAGCCCGAAGCATTCGCCGGCGGCTTCGGCGGCCCCGGTCCGGAAGATCTGCGCAACGGCGCGGCCGGCCTGGCGGCCGCCCTGCGGCGAGAGGCTGCGACCCTATCCGGCACCGCGGCGGCGCTGCGCCAAGCGCTAGCAACACCCTTGGGCGACAACAGTAACGGCCCGCTTGCCGATATCCGCCGTCAGCGGGTCGTTCTGGCCGCGGCCGGAGATGCGGCGATCGAGGCCGCGCTGCTGCTGGAGGCCGCCGCGACCATCGCCCCGGGCGGGGCAGCACCTGGCGCGCTCGCGGCCCAGATCGCCCGCGCCGCTGAGCGCTGTGGCCTGCCGCCGGCGCGCCTCGCCCCAGCAATACGGGCCGCGGCGCTTGCCGTGAATACGGATGACGGCGCCGCGCGCATCGCCGCGAGCAGCCTGGCGGAGGCCATCGCCGCCGCCCTTACCGCTTAAGGAGATCGTCACGTGGGCTTCAACTGCGGCATCGTCGGCCTGCCCAATGTCGGCAAGTCCACGCTGTTCAACGCGCTGACCGAAACCGCGGCGGCGCAAGCGGCGAACTATCCCTTCTGCACCATCGAGCCGAACGTCGGCCGGGTTGGCGTGCCCGATCCGCGGCTGACCAAGCTCGCGGAGATCGGCCGCAGCCAGAAGGTGGTGCCCACCAGCCTGGAGTTCGTCGATATTGCCGGGCTCGTGCGCGGCGCCTCCAAGGGCGAGGGGCTCGGCAACCAGTTCCTGGCAAATATCCGGGAGGTCGATGCCATCGTCCATGTGCTGCGCTGCTTCGAAGACGGCGACGTGACACATGTGGAGGGCAGCATCGATCCGGTGCGGGACGCCGAGACGGTTGAGACCGAGCTCATGCTCGCCGATCTGGACAGCCTGGAGAAACGCGCCCTGGGCCTGACCAAGCGGGCCCGTGGTGGCGATAAGGACGCCCAAGCGCAGCTCTCGCTGATCGAGCCGATCATGGCCGCGTTGACCGCCGGCCGACCGGCCCGCACCGCCGTGCCGAAGGGCGAGGAAGCGGCCGCCGCCCGCCTGCAACTGCTGACGACCAAGCCCGTGCTCTATGTCTGCAATGTCGAGGAAGCCTCGGCCGCAAGCGGCAATGCCCAGGCCGAGCGGGTCTTCGCCATGGCCAAGGCGGCCGGCGCCAGCGCGGTCGTGGTCTCCGCCGCGATCGAGGCCGAGATCAGCCAGATGCCGCCGGCCGGCCGACCGGACTTCCTCGAGAGCCTGGGGCTGGCCGATAGCGGGCTCGATCGGGTGATCCGGGCCGGGTACGAGCTGCTTGGACTCGTCACCTATTTTACGGTTGGGCCAAAGGAGGCGCGGGCCTGGACCATCACCCGCGGCACCCGCGCGCCGCAGGCAGCCGGCGTCATCCATGGCGATTTCGAACGCGGCTTTATTGCCTGCGAATGCACCGCCTATGACGACTACGTCGCCCTGGGCGGCGAGCAGGGCGCCAAGGAATCCGGCAAGCTCCGCATCGAAGGCAAGGAATACGTCGTGAAGGACGGCGACATCCTGCTGTTCCGCTTCAATGTCTGAGGTAGCCCATGGCTGAACCGTCCTGGCTGGTAGGTCTGTTCCAGGCCGACAGCACGCTCGCCGGCCTGCCGCTCGCTTTTCTGTTGGGCGCGACGGTCGGAGCAGAAAGGGAATGGCGGCAGAGTCCGGCAAGCCTGCGGGCCTGTACCCTGATCTGCGTCGCGGCGGCGGGCTTTGCCGACCTCGCGATCACCCGGGTCGATCCGGGCAATCTGGGCGCCGCCTTCGGCGCGATCGCCCAGGGCGTCGGTTTTCTGGGCGCCGGGGCCATTCTGCGCGAGGGGCTGTCGGTGAAGGGTCTTTCCACGGCAGCGACCATCTGGTGCGTCGCGGCGATCGGTGCCCAGGCCGGGGCACAGGAAAGCGTGGGCGCCATCTGGCTGACCGTTCTAGTGCTGGCGGTCAATCTGATCCTCAAGCCGCTGCAGCAACTCATTCACAAATGGCGGCCTACTCCCCCCTCCGGCGATGATGAAATGCTAGAGGGATAGCGCCGGATCGCCGGGGTCGATGCGCCGCACCGCTGGGTTTTGCGCCAAGCCGTCCGGTGGCACAGTGCGGGGATGTGGCAGCTCACTGATGACGTCCTCGCCGTGCTGCTCGCTGCCCTGCTCGGCGCAGCGATCGGGGCGGAGCGGGAATGGCGGCGGCACCCGGGGGGGCTGCGCTCGGCCGCGCTGGTGGCGGCGGCGGCGGCGGTCTTTGCCCGGGTGGCGGTCCTCTATGGTGGTGGTAATCCGGGTGCGGCGCTTGGGTCCATCGCCACCGGTATCGGCTTCATCGGCGCTGGGGTGATCCTGCATCGCGGTCTGGCGGTGCGTGGCCTCTCGACCGCCGCAACCTTCTGGGCGCTGGCCGGGATCGGCATGGCCGCGGGGGTTTTCGAATACGGGCTGGCGTTGACCCTGACGCTGATCGTCTTCTTCGCACATGTGCTGATGCGCCCGGTCTCGGCCTGGATCGAACGCAAGGCTCCGCCCCCTGACCTCGGGCCGCATTAAGCCGATCGGAGCCTGCTCTCGAATCAAAGTTTTAGAGCGCGATGCGTTGAGGCGGAATCGCCGAAAGCGCTGAATCGCGCGATCTAACAAATACTAGAGCGGGCTGCGTGAACGTATGTGAACGCAGCATGCTCTAGGAGCAGCAGCGCGCGTGCAGATACGTCCACCTGAACGCGTTCGGCCCCTACCGCAGGCCCAGCCAACCAAGGAATCCCGTCAGCACCACCATGTTCATCAGATCGACGAAGAAGGCGCCGACGATTGGCACCACCAGGAAGGCTTGCGGTGCCGGCCCGTGGCGGCGCGCCAGGGCCTGCATATTGGCGATGGCGGTCGCCGTCGCGCCCATCGCGAACCCACAAAAAGCGGCCGACATCACCGCACTTTCGTAATCCCGCCCGACCGCGCGGAAAGTAATGAAATAGGCCCAGAGCGCCACCAGGACGACCTGGGCCAACAGGATCAGCACCAGCGGCCCCGCCATCGCGATCACCGCGCTGAGATCAAGTGCCATCATCGTCCACGCCAGGAACAACGACAGCGAGACCGAGCCGATCAAATCAACCGATGGCTGGTGCAGCTTGAGGCCCAGCGGCTCGCCCAGGTTGCGCATCGCCAGCCCGGCCAGCAGGCAAAGCACGAAGGCCGGCACCGCGATCGGCAGGCCCTGCAGCTGGCTCGCCAGCCATTGCCCGATCAGCATGGCGATCAGCGCAATCGCCAGGGCCCCGATCACCGGAAAGGTGCTCACCGGCTCATCCGCCTCCGGACCGTTGATGACGCTGCCGGTCTCCTCCCCGCCCTCGGCATGGGCGGCCGTCAGGCGGTGGCGCCGGATCAGCCGCTCCGCGACCGGCCCGCCGACCACCCCACCGAGCACCAGGCCGAGGGTCGCCGACGTCATGGTCAGCGCCATCAGCCCGGGGATCTGCACCAGCTCATCGAAACGCGCGACATAGGCGGCGCCGGTTCCATGGCCGCCGACCAGGGTGATGGTTCCGGCGACCAGGCCCAGGAAGCCGTGCAGCCCAAGCACCTTGGCGAGCAGCACGCCGAGCAGGTTCTGCACCACCAGGAAGGGCGCCAAAGCGAGCAGGAAGCGCACCAGCCGCGGCCCGCCGCGCACCAGCTGGCGCAGGTCGGACGACAGACCAAGGCAGGCGAAGAAGGTCAGCAGCAGTTCCGTCTTCACCACCGACTGCGTCTCGATCGTGTAGCCGCTGCTCCGCTGCACCAGCATCGCGCCCAAGGCGAACAGCACGCCGCCGACGATCGGGCTGGGGATCGAGTACCGCGCGAGCAGCGGCACCCGCCGGCCAAGCCAATTGCCGAACAGGAGGACAAGGCAGGCCGCCAGCAACGAGGCGGGGCCAGCGAGGCGAATCAGGGCATCGACGATCTCCATAAGGATTAGCTTATCAGCCGGCAGGCAGCCGGCAAGCGGTCAACAGGGCGCGGCGCAATGGGCGCAAAGCCCCTCCACCTCCACCGTCGCGCGGCGGGCGACGAAGCCCGCCGCTTCGGTAGCCCGACCCAGGGCGCGGGCAATGGCCGGATCACTGATTTCGGCCGTGGCGCCGCAGCGCTGGCAGATCAGGAATTGGTGCGGGTGGTCGTGCTGCGCGTCGCACGCGCAATCCGCCGGATGCTCCAGCGCATCGGCGCAGCCGATGAAGGCGTTCAGCCGCTCCACCTTGTGGATCAACCCATGCTCGAGAAGGAAATCAAGCGCGCGGTAGACGGTGGGCGGCGCCGCGCCGGCCCGGCTCGCCTTGAGCCGATCCAGCAGCGCATAGGCCCCTAGCGGCTGGTCGGCCGCCAGGACCAGGCGCAGCACCTCCCGCCTGAGGGCGGTGAGCTGGGCGCCGCGCCGGGCACAAAGCGCGGCGGCCTGATCCAGGCTGGCATCGAGGGCGGGTTCCGAAAGCGCGGACATAGCGGCATGATAACCCCATGACAGAGCCCACCGCGAGCTTCGCCATCGCCGATCCCGCCGCCCGTGCCGGGCTGCTCGGGGCGATTCGCTTCGACCTCAAGGGCCTCGTCCCCTGCATCGCCCAGCAGCACGATACCGGCGAGGTTCTGATGCTCGCCTGGATGACCCGCGAGGCCGTGGAGGAAACGCTGGCCACCGGGCGGGTCTGCTACTTCTCCCGCAGCCGTGGCGGCTTGTGGCGGAAGGGGGAGACTTCCGGGCAGGTCCAGCGGCTGGTCGAACTGCGGCTCGATTGCGATGGCGATACGCTGCTCGCCCTGGTCGATCAGGAGGGGGTCGCCTGCCATACCGGCCGGAGGAACTGCTTCTACCAGGCGCTGCGCGACGGCAGATTGACCGAAATTGCCGCCCCGCTGGTCGCGCCAGAGGCGCTTTACGGCCGATGAGTGCGCCACCCGCCCCACCGGTGCCCGTCACCGTCCTGACCGGCTTCCTCGGCGCCGGCAAAACCACGCTGTTGAACCGCCTGCTGCGCCACCCGGACCTGCACGACACCGCCGTACTGATCAACGAGTTCGGCGAAATCGGCCTCGATCACCTGCTGGTCGAGCGGCTGGATGGCGATACCATCTTGCTGAATGCCGGCTGCCTCTGCTGCACGGTGCGTGGCGATCTGGTGCGGGCGCTCCGCGATCTCGCCCAGCGGATCGAACAGGGCCATGCCATCCGCCGGGTGGTGGTCGAGACGACGGGGCTGGCCGATCCGGCGCCGATCCTGCAGACGCTGATGAGCGACCCGCTGGTGCTGTGCCGCTACCGGCTGGACGGGGTGATAACCTTGGTCGATGCAGCGACCGGCATGGCAACCCTCGATGCCCAGACGGAGGCGGTGAAACAGGCAGCGGTCGCCGACCGGCTGGTGCTGACAAAGACCGATCTGGTAAGCCCCGCGGACCTCGCCGCGCTCCAGGCCCGGCTCGCCGCGCTGAACCCAGGGGCGCCGCTGCTGATCGCCCGGCAAGGCGAGATCGCGCCCGCCGAGCTGCTGGAATGCGGCCTTTACGACGCCACCCGCAAGCAGCCCGAGGTGCGCCGTTGGCTGGATGCCGAGGCCTACGCCACCCAGGAACACGAACACGCGCATGGCCACGGCCATCACCATCATGACCCGAACCGGCACGATGCGCGCATCCATAGCTTTTGCGTGACCTTTGACGAGCCGCTGCCCTGGGATGGTCTCGCCACCTGGCTGGAGGTCCTCACCATGACGCGCGGCGAGAACGTGCTGCGCATCAAGGGCATCCTCAATCTGGTTGGACAGGAGAAGCCGATCGCCATTCATGGCGTGCAGCATCTGTTTCATCCGCCAGTGCAGCTCTCGGACTGGCCAGCCGGCGATGACCGGCGCTCGCGCCTTGTCTTCATCCTGCGCGATCTGGATCAGGCGACGGTGGAGAAGGGCCTGCGCGCCTTCGCCGAAAGCGCTAAGGCTCTCCGATGAGCGTGGCGCCCGTCCCGACCGAAATCGAGAGCGCTATCCTGGCGCTGACCACTGCCCGCGTTGCCGGCTCAATTTGCCCGAGCGAGGTGGCGCGCGCCCTGGGCGGGACGGCATGGCGCCCGCTGCTGGGCCCGGTACGGGCCGCCGCGGTCACACTCGCCCGGGCCGGACGTATCGAGATCCTGCGCAAGGGCCGGCCGATCCCGCCCGAGGCGATGCGCGGCGTGATCCGCCTGCGCGCCCCGGCCAGGACGGGCTGAGCGGCATGCTCCGTGCCCCAGGCCCCGCGACGCTGGATGCCGCCCTTGCCGATGCCTGTCGGCTGCTGACCCGAGGCGTCGGCGATCGTCGGAGCCCATTCCATACGCCCACCCTGGCCACGGTGACCGCCGCCGGCCTGCCCACGCTGCGGACCGTGGTGCTGCGGAGCTTCGATGCGGAAGCCCGCCAGCTGCGCGTCCATACCGATAGGCGCAGCGCCAAATACGCCGAGTTGCAGGCAGCGCCCCAGGCCGCGCTGCACGGCTATGACGCGGCGGCGCAAGTGCAAATCCGCCTGGGCGGCCGGGTCAGCCGGCATGCGGACGACCCGCTGGCCGATGCCGCCTGGGCGGGGAGCCATCCCGGCAGCCGGCTCTGCTATGCCGTGACGCCCGGCCCCGGGACGCCGGCGGCCGCGCCGCCCACCGCACCGCAAGCCCTGGATGCCGCGGCGCGGGGGAATTTCGCCGCGCTGGTGCTGCAGTTCGATACGCTGGAATGGTTGTGGCTGGCCGCCGCCGGCCATCGCCGCGCCCATTTCGCCTGGAACGCCGCCGGGAACTGCGCTGCAAGCTGGCTGGTGCCCTGACGCGCCGCGCCGTGTAAGAGGGCGCCATGCAAGACAAGCAGGGCATGGGGGCCAGCATGGCACGGCGCGGTTTCCTGGCGGCGGCGCCGCTTTCCGCCTGGTTCGGCAGCGGCGCGAACGGCTTGCCCGAGGCCGCGCCCCTGGATTTCGCGGCGCTGCGCGTGCCGGACTCGCCCAATGCCTGCCTCGCCGGGCCACCCGGTGGCAATCCGGCGAGCCAGATCACCGTGCCGCCCTTCCGCGCCGACCCGGACCGCGCCTTCGCCGCGCTGCGCGATCTGGGCGGCCGCTTTCCGCGGACCACGCCGCTCGCCGCCTGGCCAGACCGACGGCAGGCGCAATGGGTGGCGCGCTCCGCCCTGCTGAACTTTCCCGATCTTGTCGCGGCGGGGATCGTGCCCCAGCCAAATGGCGGCTCGGGGCTCTTTCTCTTCTCCCGCAGCCTGTTCGGCTATTCCGACCTCGGCGTGAACCGTGCCCGCATCGAGGCCTGGCTCGCGACCTTCCGAACCACGCTCGGAGAGGGCTGAGCGATGCGTCGACTGAGCGGTTTCTTTGACGATTTCTGGAGCATCGCCCGGCCCTATTGGCAAAGCGAGGAGCGCTGGCCGGCCCGCGGCCTGCTCGCGCTCGTCGTCTTCCTGAACCTCGCTCTGGTCGGGATGAGCGTGCTGCTCTCCTACTGGAACCGGGAGTTTTTCAATGCGCTGCAGGAAAAGCGGGCGGATGCCTTCTGGCAATTGCTGTTCTGGTGGCAGGACACCGATAGCGGGCCGATGCCCGGCTTCGTCTTCGTCGCCGCGCTGTATATCCTGATTGCCGTCTATCAGCTGTATCTGCGCCAGGCCCTGCAGATCCGCTGGCGGCGCTGGCTGACCCGCGAATACCTGCAGGACTGGCTGGCGGACCGGGCCTATTACCGCATCGCGCTCACCGATCCGGGCACCGACAACCCGGACCAGCGGATCGCCGAGGATCTGCGCGACTTCGTGGATAGCACCCTGGCGCTCGGCCTCGGCCTGCTACGTTCGATCGTGACCTTGTTCAGCTTCATCCTGGTGCTCTGGGGCTTGTCCGGCTCCTTCACCCTCTTTGGCATCGAGATCCCCGGCTACATGGTCTGGGTGGCGCTGGTCTATTCGGTGATAGGGACATTGCTCGCGCATTGGATCGGTCGGCCACTGATCCGGCTGAACTTCAACCAGCAGAAGGTGGAGGCGGATTTCCGCTACGCCCTGGTCCGCTTCCGCGACAATGCCGAGGGCATCGCCCTGCATGGCGGCGAGGCAGATGAACAGCGCGGGCTCGCCGCCCGCTTCCAGCGGCTGATCGAGAATTGGTGGTCGATCATGGTGGCGACCAAGCGCCTGACATTCTTCACCGCGGGCTTTGCCCAGGTGGCGGCGGTCTTCCCGATCGTCGTCGCCAGCCCGGCCTATTTCCG
>CAITYE010000372.1 GCA_903896535.1 uncultured Paracraurococcus sp. | reverse complement strand
GCAGCTCTGGCTCCGCGCCCGGGGCGGCGGCTTCTTCCAGCAGCTTTTGCCACAGGCCGAGGCGGGCCCAGCGGCGGAAGGTGCGGCTGACGGTATCCGCCTTGCCGAATTTTTCCGGCAGCGCGCGCCAGGGCGCCCGGCCGCCATCGCCGGCCTTGATGGTGACGGCCCGGAAAATGGCATCCAGCCGGGCGCGGACATCCTCCGGCGGGCGGCCGCGGCGGGGCCGGCGGAAGGACATGCCGCAATCCATGCGGGCCAGAAAGCCGCCGAGGATGTTCCATTCCCCCTCCGTCAACGGCGCCCAGGGGCGGGGCGTGGTGTAGGGGGAGTTGGGGTCGAGGGGGAGGCGGTGGATGGGGAGAGCGGGGGGCATGGCGGGGCGTCCATAGAGCCCTGGTCCTATACCAGGTTTTTATTCTTATGTCGAGGGGAAGGCGCGGGGGGCGCCAACGCTGTGTGGGTGGGCCAGCCGTCGCGCGTTGTCGGCCCGGCGGGAAAGTAGGAACACAATAGGAAAGTAAGTTTTACGATAAATAAACGCTGACACAGCCGGCACCGTTGCGGCCGCAGAGGTGCCGCTTCATGATTTGCGGGCGCGCTGACGGAAGGGTTCCATGCCGGAGCCGGTGACTATCGGAGCATTGACCGTCGGCGGCCTTGGCTATCTGGCCGGCAAGGCTGGGGAAGCACTGGCGGGGCAGGCCGGGACCAAGCTGCTCGGCGCCTTGCGCGACCGCTTCGGCGGGCTTGTGCCCGGCCAGGACACTACCGTCGTGACAAAGGCCCTGCGGGTCGCGCAGCTCCAGGCGCTGGAACAGGTGATCCGCCAATATAAGGATGCGGTGTGGCCGCCGGGCACGCTGGGCGAGCCGCCCCCGTTTCTCGCGGCCAGCCGGGCTTTCTGCGCCCGGATGGTCGGTCGCAGTGGCGACCTAAGCCCCAACCAGAATCCTGAGGTGACGGACGCCCTGGCCGCTACGCTCGACAGCCTGCTCGCCCCTTCCGTCGAAGGGCCGGCGGCGGCGAGGGCGGCGGCACTGGGCGGCTGGGTGGAGGAGCTGGTCTTGGCGGAGCTGCGGGCCGGGTTGCCGGAGGTGCCGCTGCCCCCGGGGTTCGAGGCCTATTTCCGCCAACGAGCACCTGGGGACGCAGCGGCGCATCGGCGGTTCCTGGACCATTTTACCGAGCGGGTTCTGGCGGCGGCGGCCGGCACGGCGGAGTTCCGCGCGATCCTGAACACGTTACAGTTTGCGCGGTTGGACGGCACGCTTTTCGGTCTGGGCGAGGCGCTGTTCGCGCAGGAACAGGCACTCGATGGAATCGCGCGGGGTGTCGGGCGGACTGAGGCGAAGATTGATGCCGTCCCCGCCGAGGTCGTCGCGCAATTGATGAGCGAACTTGAACGCCGGGGCGTCGTGCCGCCGGGCACCCAAGGTGGGACCGAGCGCGAAATCATTTTAAGGCTGGCCAACCGACTTCGACCGGAAGACGTGCTGGAACTCGATCAGGCGGTGGCGGCGCTTGAACAGATGGTGGAGATCGCGGTCGCTGCTATCCAAAGGGGCGCGCATTCGGGGAATCAGGACGCGCTCGTCGAGCTTGTCCTGGCGGAAGTCGGCCGTCGCACGGCCGCTGGCGAATATGACGAGGGAGCCGCGGCGATCGATGCCGGCCTGGCGCGGGTGGATACGCAGGAAGCGGTGGAACGAGAGGCAAATCAGCGCGCGCGCAAGGCGTTGCTCGAAGCCGGTATCAGCCAGGATATACTCCGCCGCGACGCGGCCAGTGTCGGCAAACGCATCGAAGCGTTGGTGGCCACCGGAGAGGGCAGCGGGCCGGTACCGTGGTGGCCGGCGTTTTATGCGCAATTCGACGCATATTACACGGAGGGGTTGGGGAAGGGCGTCAATTTCTCGCTGGACGTAGCGATCATATTGGCTCGGCGCATGGCGGAGACTGCCGGCGATGCGGATGAACGCGGCGCCGCGCAGAACAACCTCGGCAAT
>CAITYE010000371.1 GCA_903896535.1 uncultured Paracraurococcus sp. | reverse complement strand
GCTCGAAAGCGGCGTCTTGCGGAGAAAGCGGGCGGCTGGCGATGCCATCACGCATTATTGAAACGGCTCCTGGTTGCGCACGGCGCTGCTGTGCCGCCGAATTCGTTCCGGAAGGGTGAATCGTCCAGCCATGTGGCGTGTGTTGCTTAAGGACGATCGACACCAATACCCGTCGGGTCGGTGAAATCCCGGGCTGCGTGCCGCCGAAGGGCGTCGGCGCCGGCCTCTATTCCATCAAGATCGAAAATGGCCGGTTCAAGTTCATGACAACGCGGCCGCTCAACTACGAAGTCAGCATCGAACCCCAGGATCCGCTTTACCCGCCCACCAAGCCGGTGTTCTGATGGCGCCTGAGAGGGAGGCACGACCGTGAGCTTTCTGAACACCTTCGACGGTCTCGCCGACCCGGCGGCGCGCACCAGGCTGTTTTTCGAGGCGCTCCGCACCGATTGGCGCGCCCTGTTTGCCGAATTGCGGGAGACCAGGCCGATCCTCGATCTACCGGTCATGACGGTGGTCACGCGTTGGACGGATGTCGCGGATATGTTGTCGCGGAACGCGACCTTCCGCGTCACCTATGCGCCGCACATGGACCCGTCGGTCGGGCCCTTCATGCTTGCGCGCGACGGCGCGGTGGAGAATTGGCGCGACAAATCCGCCATGCGCACGCTGCTGCGCTGGGATGACCTGCCAGCGATCCGGGCCACGGCGGGCGAGGTTGCCGCCGCCGCGCTCAAGGCCGCAATGCTGGGGGCTGGCGGCAGCTTTGACGTGGTCGGGACCGTCTCGAGGCTGGTGCCGCTCAAGATCGTCCAGCGCTGCTTCGGCTTTCCCGGACCCGATGACGCCACCATGCTCGCCTGGTCCCGCGCCACCCAGGCGGACATGTTCCACAATCTCACGAACAACGCCGCCATTCTGCAGGCCGACATCGCGGCCGGGCAGGCGATGCAGGCCTGGGTGGCGAAGTTCATCGATGCGCGACAACCCTGGGCCGAAGCAGCGGGAGAGGACACCGTCTCTCGCCTGCTGCGGCTGACCGGCACGGGGCTCTCCGGACTCGACCGGCAGGGCGTGATCAGCAATATCTGCGGGCTGCTGGTTGGCGCGATCGAGACGACATCCCAGGCGATCGTGAATGCGACCGAGCAGATCCTGCGAAACCCCGCGCAGGCTGTGCTGGCGACCAAGGCCGCGCAGGCCGGCAACAACGCCGCCCTCGATCCCATCGTCTGGGAAGCCCTGCGCTTCAACCCGATGACCACCTTCGTGATCCGCGTGGCGGCGGCGCCAGCGGTGCTCGCGCCCGGCACCACCTATCAGGTTACGGTACCGGCGGGGCGCGTGGTGGCGGCGGGCATCGGCTCGGCGATGTTCGACCCCGCCGTCTTCCCCGGCCCCGACGAGTTCCAGACCCGCCCGCGGGACCTCTACCTGCATGTGGGCTTTGGCGCGCATATCTGCCTTGGCCAATACGTTGCCTACGAGATCATTCCCGAGACAATTCGGCAAATTCTGTTGCTGCCTGGCCTCCGCCTGCTGCCACAGGACGGGAGCACGGTGGACAGTGCGGGGGGGCCTTTCGCGGAGTCCTTCAAGCTTGGCTATGGAGCAACCTGATGGCGGGCCAGCAGCGTGACACCAGCCGCGATGGACTGCGCAACAAGATCGAGGGATTCGTGCTTTCCGGCCTGCAGCCGCTGTGGAAATTCATCAACGAGACACCCTGGTTGGCGCGGATCGCTAATGGGCTGATCATCAACAATGCCGTGCTGAAGGCGCCGACCAGGCCCTTGCCGCTGAGTACCCAGGCGCCCACGACGAACTGGTCGACCCTGACCGACAGGAGCTGGTTCGCCCGCTACCTGCCGCCCGCACCGCAGGACAAGCTGCCGCCGGTGGCCGAGGTCGCCAGCCTCTTCAAGCTGCGGCCCGACCGGCCACCCACGCTTTCCGACCGCTCGACCCTGCTGTTTCCGAGTTTCGCGCAGTGGTTCACCGACGGCTTCCTGATGACCGACAAGGACCGCCGGCGCACCCGCACCAACCATCAGATCGACCTTTCCCAGGTCTATGGCCTCACTCCCTCCGTCACGGCGGTGCTGCGGCGACGCAGCGAAGCCCCTGGCGAGAAAGGTCGGCTCAAATCCATTAGGACGGCCACGGGCGAGTGGGCACCACTGCTTTATGACGCTTCCGGCGCGCGGGATCCGGCCTTCGCGCTGGTGCCGGAGCCGATCAACCTGTCGGCGGATTGGCCGGTCGAACAGCGCGCCTCGATGTTCGCCTTCGGCGGCGAACGGGCCAACTCGACTGCCTTCACCGCGGCGGTCAACACGCTGTTCCTGCGCGAGCACAATCGGCTCTGCGGACTGATCGAGCGCGACAACCCCGGCTGGGATGATGAGCGCGTGTTCCAGACCGCGCGCAACATCACCATCGTCCTGCTCATCAAGGTGGTGGTCGAGGAATACATCAACCACATCTCGCCCTACTGGATGAACCTGCTGGCGGACCCGACGCCTGCCTACGCCGCCAAATGGAACCGGGAGAATTGGATTCCGGTCGAGTTCAACCTGCTCTACCGCTGGCACAGCCTGGTGCCGACACATGCGCGCTGGGGCGCCGCGACCGTCGAGCTCGCGGGCTTGCGCATCGACAATCGGCCGCTGCTGCAGGATGGGCTGGTCACCGCCTTTGCCGGCGCCAGCGAAACCCGGGCCTGGCGGATCGGCCTGTTCAACACGGCCCCCATGCTCGAGCTGGTCGAGGCCGCGTCGATCCAGCAGGGGCGGGACAATCAGCTGGCTCGCTACAATGACTATCGGGCGATAATGCAGTACCCGCGTGTAACCCGCTTCGAGCAGATCAACGGTGACCCGCTGGTGGTGAGCGAGCTGCGACGGATCTACGGCGACGTCGATCAGATCGAATACTTCACCGGGCTCTTCGCCGAGGAATTGCCGCCGCGCTCGGCGGTCCCGCCCCTGATCGGTCGCATGGTCGCGGCTGATGCGTTCTCCCACGCGCTGACCAACCCGCTGCTCTCGCCGAAAGTGTTTAATACGGCGACGTTTACGGCCGCGGGGCTCGCCGTGATTGCCGGCACCACCACGCTTGCGGAGCTGCTGGCACGCAATGACACCGTGCCCGCCGGGACGCGCATCTCCATGGAGACCGAGGGTTATCAATCGGTGGCGTGAGACTAACTGCCGATCGGCTGCCAATCGGTTGGGTCGGACGATTCGGCAATGGCGGGCGCGTCGTCGGGCGCTGGAGGGAACCGGCTTGCCGCCATCATCAGCACTGCCAGCGGCCTCCGGCCAGCGCCGCGCTTCGGAAGCGCTCCGCTCAGCGTGGCGCGGAAATCCGCCAGGAGAATTCCGGTTTATGTGAGCTACAACCTCGCCAACTTCCTCCGCACCCTGGCACTGCCTGAGGCGGTCAAGCATTGGTCGCTGACCACGCTGCGAGATCGGCTCGTCAAGATCGGCGCCTAGAGCGCGATGCGTTGAGGCGGAATTGCCGAAGGCGCTGAATCGCGCGATCCAACACATGCTAGAGCGGGCTGCGTGAACGTATGTGCACGCAGCATGCTCTAGATCGTCCGGCACGGCCGCTCGATCGCCTTCCAAATGGCCGAGGTGATGGTGCCGCGAACGCTGTTCCAGCAGATACTCGACGCCATCGCGGCGGTGCGGCCGGAGGCGCCACGCCGATGTTGAGCCGAGCCGGGTCGGGTGAGAGATTACCCGTGGGCAGCGGGCCGGCGAGGTGCGTTCGCCTGCCCCCCCAGAAGGGCCTTCCTCGGCCCGAAAGCGCGTTTTGCCGAGAAAGCGGGCGACTGGCGGCGCCGTCACGCATAATCCTCACGGTTCCGTGTTGTGCGCGGCGCTGCTGTGTGGCCGCATCCGTTCCAGAAGGGTGGATCGTCCAGCCATCTGGGGTATGTTCATTAAGGCCGGGGAGGGCGCGTCGTGGCCGACACAGCAGGGGAACAGCCGGGGGCCACACCGCGCCGGCTGGTCGTCTTCGCCGACGGCACCGGCAATGCCTATACCACCCAGGAATCCAATATCTGGCGCCTTTACCGGGCGCTCGACCAGTCCGGCTCCGGCCAGCTGGCGCGCTACATCGAGGGCGTGGGCACCTCGGGCTTCCGCCCGATCGCGGCGCTCGATAGTGCCACCGGCTTCGGCGTGCCTTCCAACGTGCGGGAGCTCTACCGGTTCCTCTGCTGGAACTGGCAACCGGGCGACGAGATCTTCGGCTTCGGCTTCAGCCGGGGTGCCTTCACCATCCGGACCCTGGCCGGGATGATCGCCAGCGAAGGCCTCGTGCCGACCGTGATCGACGACCAGCCGGTCACAGCCGCCGAGATGGAGCGCAACGCCATGGCCGCCTGGCGCAGCTATCGCGCCAAGGGCACGTGGCGGCGGTTGTGGCCGACCATCTACCTCGCCCGGATGATCCGCGACGCCTTCCTGTGGG
This sequence comes from uncultured Paracraurococcus sp., assembly GCA_903896535.1. Taxonomy (GTDB): domain Bacteria; phylum Pseudomonadota; class Alphaproteobacteria; order Acetobacterales; family Acetobacteraceae; genus CAITYE01. Next base: position 4,784 of record CAITYE010000371.1, on the reverse strand, counting down.
TCTGGCACGGGGTGTTGCGGCATCGCCGCTATGGCGACGTCGAGAAAGCGACGAAGCAGCAGGGACGGGACGCGGTGGCGATTCGCTTCCTCGGCCTGTTCGACACGGTCGAGGCCTATGGCGTGCCGCTCGACAGCCTCCGCGGCGCGATCGACCGCATCGTCTGGCCGATCTCCTTCCACAACCGCACGCCGAGCGACAAGATACTCGCGGCGCGCCATGCCCTGGCGCTGGACGAGGAGCGCGCGACCTTCCGTCCCGTGCAATTCGACGTGCCGGATGCGCGACTCGACACCATCCGCGAGCTCTGGTTCGCTGGCGTGCATTCCGATGTCGGCGGCGGCTATCCGGATGCGGCCCTCTCCTTGCTGCCGCTGCTGTGGATCGCGAGTGAGGCCTCGCAGGCTGGGCTGCGGTTCGCCGACGGCGCGGTCGAGCACGTCCGCGAGGCCGGCTCCTTCGTGCCCCCGATCCATGATTCGCGCGCCGGCCTCGCCGTGCTCTATCGCTACGCGCCCCGCGACGTCGTCGGGCAGAAGGGCGAGGGCGCGACCCGGCCGGCGGTGGTGCACCCCTCCGTGGTCGAGAAGATCGCGCGCGGCGGCGATGCCTATGCGCCCGTGATGCTCGGGGGCGAGGCGCTGGTCCGGCTGCCCTCCGGCGCCGAGCTGCCGCTGCGCCCGGCCGCCGGCGGGGCGGCAGCGCCCGAGGATGCGGCGGCGCTCGCCGCCCTCGCGCAGATCGGCCAGCCGCCGCCCGAGGCGCTGGCGCGCGCTGCCGACTACGCCTGGTGGCGCCAGCTCGCCTACGTGTCGCTGGTGCTGCTGCTGGCCGGCTTCGCCGTGCTGCCCTGGGTCACGGATTGGCTGCCGGCCGTGCCGCAGAGCCTGCACCGCGGGCACGACCTGGCCGCCATCCTCTATGGCGGGCTCGTCGCGTTGCTGCGCGGGATGCTGCCGGGCTTCATCGCACCCTGGCTGGACGTCCTGCCGCGGCAGTCCTTCGCGAGCACCATCTTGCTGGGCCTCGCCTTCGGCGCCTGGTGGTGGGGCGGCGACCTGGCCGGGCGGGTGAAGGCGGCGGCGCGCGTGGCCTGGCTGCCGCGCGCCCGGGACGCGGCGCTGGTCCGGTTGGCCCAGGCCGGGCGGGGGATCGCGCCGGGCTTCTGGCTGCGGGTGGCGCGGGCGATCCGCACATCGCCGCTGCCGCGCCTGGCCAGCGCGGCGCTGAACCAGGTGGTGCTGCCGGTCCTGCTGCTGCTCGTGGTGCCGGTTGCCCTACTGCTGTTGGCCAGCCAGGGCGTCGCCACCTTCCAGGCCGCGGGCGATGAGGTCTGCACCGGCAGCCCCGCGCCCAAGCCATTGCAAGCCAGCGTCACCCTGCAGGATCCCTTCCCCGCCAATTCCCCCTGCTGGGCGACCGGGCTCGGGCTCCGCCAGGGCGAGCGTTACCGGATCGTGCTCGAGGAGGTCGAGCCCTTCTTCGACCGTGGCGGCCGCGCCGGGCTGGGCGGCTTCTCCAGCTGGCACCGCCCCTACGGCTTCGCCGTCGGGCTGCGGCGCTGGTGGAGCGTGGCCTGGTTCCGGCCGATCGCCCGGATCGACGATGGCATCGGTGCCGAGACCCCGCTGCTGCCGCTCGATGGCACGCCGCCGCGCGCGCTGCTCGCTGTGCCCGCGCTGCCGGAGCCGCCGGGCCTCGGCCACTTCGAGCCGATGCCGCCGGCCTGGCGCGCCGAGGCGGCCCGCCGCGACACGGCGCCGCCGCCGCTGACCCGGCTGGAGGCCGAGTTCACCGCGGCCAAGGATGGCGAGCTCTTCCTCTACGTGAACGACGCCATGCCGGGCATTCCCGTGTTCGGCCCGCTGCGCTGGTTCTACGCCAACAATGCCGGGACGGCGCGGGTGACGGTGGAGCGCCTGCCGCCGCGCTGAGCCTCACCCCGCCAGGTGCGGCCTGCGCCACCAGCGCGCCAGCAAGCCATCCACCGGCCCGCCCAGCACTGACAGCGCCCAGAGCCCGCCGGCGCTGAGCACCGCCGCCGGGCCCGCCGGCGGCGGCTTGGCGGTCCGCCGTGCTGCGCTCCAATGTGAAAAAGCGCCAAACTGGGACCCTTATCGAATTTGGCCACAAGCGCTTGAAATGGCTAGGGTATTGGTGGGGTGGTGGGGTCCCGATCTGCGCCGATCGGGACCCCACCCAGCGGAGGAGTTTGCCTTATATCTCAAATGGTTAGATCGGATTACGGGTGGGGTCTCGCTTCGGCGCTTAAACACAGTCGACCACCTGGCGGTTGCAGCGGGTCACTGCGGGTCCACGCCCGCGTGGTCGGTGAGATCGCCGCCTGAGCCGAAGGGGCGCGGCCTGGTCTAATTCAGGCCAAGCTCCGCCGCCTTCACCTGCACGGCGATGTAGCGGGAATACATCCGGCACTGCGAGAAGCTGCCGCCGGTGAACCACAGCCCGCGCTGGCCGGTGGGGGTCCACATATTCGCCAACTCCTGGGTCGCGTCATCGAAGCCCCAGACCTGGCCGACGCGCGCTGCCACCTCGGCACCGAAGAACTCGCCGACCATGTGCGCCGGGCCCTTGTAACCGGTTGCCAACACCATCAACGCGCTATCCAGTGCGCGGCCGTCCTTCATCAGCAGGCCGGCGGGCGTGAAGCCCTCGATGTCGTGGTACTGGATCAGCCCGATCTCGCCGCGCACCATCAGGTCCGAAGCGCCGACATTGAAGTAGTAGCCGCCACCGCGCGACCGATATTTCATCGGCCAGCCGGTGCCGTCCTCGCCGAAATCTAGCCGAAAGCCAACGCGTTCCAGCCCTTCCAGCAGCGTCTTGTCCAGTTCGCGCGACTTGTCCGTCAGCAGCTTATGCGCCTGCTTCATCACCGGCAGCGGGAAGCTGGTGTTCACGAGGTCGCGGTCTTTCAGCGGCGGGCCATCGCTGTAGTAGACGCCATCGTAAAGCTGCGCGCTGGGTTCCACATTGGTGATCAGCGTCGGGCTGCGCTGCACGATGGTGACGCGGGCGCCGCTGCCGTGCAGGTCCTGGGCGATGTCATGCGCGCTGGTGCCGGTGCCGAACACGAAGACCGGCTTGCCCTTGTAAGGCGCGCCATCCTTGAACCGGGAGGAATGCAGCACCGGCCCCGCGAAGCGTTCCAACGTGGGGATGCTCGGAATGTTCGGCGTGCCGCTGACGCTGGTGGCCATGATAATGTGGCGCGGGCGCAGGTCGCGGATGCTGCCATCGGCCAGCTTCACCCGCGCCACCCAGCACCCCGCCGCCTCGTCCCGCGTCGCGCCCTCGAAGCTCGTGCTGGTCCAGACGTTGAGCTCCATGGCTTCGACGTAGTGCTCGAGCCAGTTGGCGATCTTGTCCTTCGGGATGTAGTGCGGCCAGGTCTTCGGGAACGGCAGATAGGGCAGGTGATTGCTGTGCACCTGGTTGTGCAGCTTCAGCCCATGGTAGCGCAGCCGCCAATTGTCGCCGACGCGCGCCATGCGGTCGACGACCAGCGTATCGATACCGAGCGCGCCAAGGCTGGCGGCGCTGGTCAGCCCGGCATGGCCGCCGCCGACGATGAGCACGGCGGGGTCGCGGTCCGCATAGCGCTGGGTGGCGATGCGCTTGTCCAGCCAGTTCGGGCCGTTGAACTCGCGCTCGAAGGCCGGCTCCTCACGGGCCAGGCGCTCGGTCTCCTCGTCATGGCCGTGGATGTGGTCGAGTGCCGTCATCAGCGTCCAGGCGGCACCGTCCACGGCATCGACCTGTTGCAGCCGCAGCACGCCGGCGCCCACGCCCATCGACGTCTCGAACCGGATGATGGCCTCGATGCAGGGCACGCCGGCCCGCTCGACCAGGCGCGGCGGCGTACGCTGCGAGTCCACCGCGAAGCCCCGGGCGGCGGCGCGGGTCGCGGCCTCCAGCAGCGCGGCGCTGGCGCTGGCCGCGCCGCTGACCGTGGCGATCCGCCAGGTGAGTGCGATGATGTCGCGCCAATGGCCATCGGGACGAAACAACCCCTGCAATGCAACGGCGTCGCGATGGTCTAGCGCCTGGTTGAGCCGGTCAAGCCATTGCTCGACCAGCAGCGCAGCCTGCGCATCGGAACCTACAACCATCGTTATCCTCTTTCCCCCTGTCGCTCGCTGTCGCGCCATCCTGCGGTAGCGGCCCGGCCGCGACAATCCGGGGCCACTTCAGGACCTGCGCGAGACAGAGGCCAGCACCAGCCGACATACCTCAGATGGCTGGCCGATTCCGCCCGCTGGGTCGAAACGAACCACGCAGCAGCGCCGTGCGCAATCCGGCATCGTGACAACCATGCATGACGGCGCCGCCAACCGCCAACTTGCTCCGTAAGACTGTGCTTTCGAGCCGTGGGCGCCCCTTCTGGGGGAGCACGCGAACGCACCTCTCCCGCTCGCTATGAACAAGGGCCAAACCGGGACCCCTGCCGAAAACGGCCGCAAGCGCCTGAAATGGCTATCAAACTGAAGCGCAGGTGGGGTCCCTATCGGCGCCGATCGGGACCGCACACCACGGATCGCTTTGCCCGTGATTTCAGACATTTGGATCGAATCCGGGTGGGGTCCCGCTTCGGCGCTGAAACACAGGGATCACTTCAGGTCACTGCGAAGAGAGACCTTTGGGGAATACTCCTGCCGTCCGAGTTTAGCTTTGGTGTGGCCAATGGTCGTGCCCCCACACGTGGTGTAGCAGGCCGCTGACCGGCCCGCAGCCGCGACCGCCAGGCGTCTGGCGGCGGCGGGCCG
>CAITYE010000370.1 GCA_903896535.1 uncultured Paracraurococcus sp. | reverse complement strand
ATGACCGGCTCGGCGGCTTGCCGTGTTGCCGCCGCGACCGGCCGCTCTTCGCCTGGTACGGCGATATGGACATCGCCAGCCATTTCTGGCGCATCGCCCGACGCAACGGGGCCCGGGTCACGGTGCTACTGCACGCCCCGTTCAGCCCGGACGCCGTGCCGGACCGCAAGACGCTTTCGAACGAGTGCTTCCGGATTGTCTCGGAAGGCGCGGCGCGGCTGCGGCAAAACCGCCCCGCCCAGCCGCTGCCCGCGCCCCGCGCCGGCCTGTCCCCGCCTTGACCTGGGTCGGTATCCCGGTTGACGCTACGTGTATGATACGATTCGCGTATGGCGCGGGGCTGTGGCCGGAGCCTGGTTGGGCTTGACTGGGCTCGCTCGCCTCCACATCTCCCGCTCGACCCCTGGCGCCCAGCAACGCCATGGTTGGCGGAGTACAACCCCGGCATGACCGATCCTGCCGCATCCTGTCCGACGGATGACCGGCCCACCGCGAGCGCACCCCGCAAGCGGCTTTATATCCAGACCTGGGGTTGCCAGATGAACGTATATGACAGCGGCCGCATGGCCGATGTCCTGGCGCCGCTGGGCTTTGCACCGACCACGACGCCGGAGACGGCGGATATGGTGATCCTCAACACCTGCCATATCCGCGAGAAGGCGACCGAGAAGCTGTTCTCTGAGCTCGGCCGGTTGCGCGAGACGAAAGCCGCCCGACGCGCTGCCGGCGAGGGCATGGTGCTCGCCGTCGCCGGCTGCGTCGCCCAGGCCGAGGGGGCCGAGATCACCGCCCGCGCGCCCTGGGTCGATCTGGTCCTCGGTCCGCAGAGCTATCATCGCCTGCCGGAGATGGTCGCCCGCGCCGCCCGTGCCGCCGGGGCGGTGATCGAGACCGAATTCCCGGTCGAGCCTAAATTCGACCAGTTGCCGGCGGTGGCCGGCCCGCAGGCAGTGACCGCTTTCCTGACCGTGCAGGAAGGCTGCGACAAGTTCTGCAGCTTCTGCGTCGTGCCCTATACGCGGGGGGCCGAATATTCCCGCCCGGCGGCAGCGGTGCTGGCGGAAGCGCGGCTACTGGTTGCCGGAGGCGCGCGCGAGATCACCCTGCTGGGGCAGAACGTGAATGCCTATCATGGCGAGGGGCCGGATGGCGCCAGCTGGGGTCTGGGACGGCTGCTGCATGCGCTGGCCGAAATCCCTGGCCTGCTGCGATTGCGCTACACCACCAGCCATCCTCGGGACATGGCAGACGACCTGATCGCGGCTCATCGCGATCTGCCCATCGTGATGCCCTTTCTGCATCTGCCGGTGCAGTCGGGCTCGGATCGGGTGCTCGCCGCGATGAACCGGGGGCATACCACAGCCGATTTCCTCCGATTGCTGGAGCGGCTGCGCAAGGCACGGCCGGATCTCGCGCTCTCCTCCGATTTCATCGTGGGCCATCCGGGGGAGACGGCAGCCGACCACGCCGCCTCGCTCGCGCTGATCCGCGAGGTTGGCTTCGCGGCCGCCTACTCCTTTAAATACTCCGCCCGTCCCGGCACGCCCGCCGCCGGCGCCCCGGGCCAGGTGGCAGAGGCCGAGAAGGACCGCCGGCTGCAGGAATTGCAGGCGCTGATCCGGGAACAGCAGGCCGGCTTCAATGCCAGCCGCGCCGGTCTGACGTTGCCGGTGCTGATCACCGGGCCGGGGCGACATCCTGGGCAGATCGCCGGTCGCTCACCCTGGCTGCAGCCGGTCCACCTCATTGGCCCGCTGGGGCTGATCGGCACCGAGGTGCCGGTCACCATTTTGACAGCCCATCCGAATTCCCTCTCCGGCGCGCTGGCCACCGGTGAAGGTCAGGCCCATGTCCAGCCCAGACAGGAGATCGCCCCCGCTTGAGCCACACCTCCATTGCGCTCCGCCCCGAGCCCCGCGCCGCCTTGCCGGCCGCCGCGCTCCCCGAACAACGCACCGTGACGTTGCAGTTCGACGACAACGCGCTGCTGCCCCTGCTCTATGGCGAGCATGATCGGCATCTGGCGCGGATCGAGCAGCGATTGGGCGTGCGGCTTGGATCGCGCGGCAACCGGCTCAGTATCAGCGGGCCCGCGGAGCAGACGGAGGTGGCGACAGCGGCGCTGAAGGCGCTCTGGCGGCGACTGGAACGGGGCCAGCCGGTCGGCAACGCCGAGGTTGAGGCAGCACTGCGCATGGCTGAGGGCAGCAGCGACGGCGACCCCCGCCTGCCGCTCGCGGACCTGCCGCAGATTCGCACCCGCAAGGCGGCGATCGCGCCGCGCAGCCCGGCCCAGGCCGCCTATATGGACATGCTCGCGCGCCAGGAGATGGTCTTTGGCATCGGCCCGGCCGGGACCGGCAAGACCTATCTGGCGGTCGCCCAGGGCGTCGCCCTGCTGCAGGCCGGCCGGGTCGGGCGCATCGTGCTCTCCCGCCCGGCGGTCGAGGCGGGTGAGCGGCTCGGCTTTCTGCCGGGCGACATGAAGGAGAAGGTGGACCCCTATCTCCGCCCGCTCTATGACGCGCTGCATGATATGATGCCGGCGGATCAGGTCGCCCGGCGGATCGCCGGCGGAGAAATCGAGATCGCCCCGCTCGCCTTCATGCGGGGCCGCACCCTCGCCCATTGCTTCGCCATCCTGGACGAGGCGCAGAACACGACCCCGGCCCAAATGAAGATGTTCCTTACCCGGATGGGCGAGGGCACGCGCATGGTGATCACCGGCGACCCCACCCAGGTGGACCTGCCGTCAGGGCAGCGGAGCGGCCTGGTTGAGGCGCTCGGCATCCTGGATGGGGTGGCGGGCATCGGGGTCAGCCGCTTCGACGAAGGCGATGTGGTGCGCCACCCCTTGGTGGCGAAGATCGTCGCTGCTTATGGACGGGCCGACGTGCGGACTGCGGAGCAGTCCCTGCGCCGGCCGAAGAAGGAGAGCGATGGAACCGGGAAGTAGACGGCCCGGTGGGGCGCCGCCAAGGGGCGGCGCAGCCACCGGGTTCCAGGGGGCGGCGGAGGTCGCCGTGGTTGTCGAGGCGCCGGGGTGGCATCGCGTGCTGCCACGCGCCGGCCACTTGGCCCGCCGCGCCGCCTGCGTCGCCTTGGCCGAGACCGGCTGCGCCGAGGCCGGCCTCACTGTCCTGCTGACTGATGACCGGACAATGCGGCGGCTGAACCACACCCATCGCGGCAAGGACAAGCCAACCAATGTGCTGAGCTTCCCGGGCGGCGGCGGGGGGCATCTTGGTGATCTCGCCCTCGCACTCGGCGTCGTCCTGCGCGAGGCGCGGGCGGCGGGGCGCCCGCCGGGGGCGCATTTCGCGCATCTGATCGCGCATGGCACCCTCCACCTCGTGGGTCATGACCACCTGCAGGCGGGCGAAGCCCGCCGGATGGAGCGCGCCGAGGCGCGCATCCTGCACCGCCTAGGCCTGCCCAATCCCTGGCGCGGGGTCCCGGCATGAGCGCTGCTTCAGGCGATCGCACCGGCTTGCTGTGGAAGCTGCAGGGGCTGATCCGCAAGCGTGAGGCCGAGAGCCTCCGCGACCGGATGGAGGAGTTGATCGACGAACCCGAGGCCGCCGGCGGCAAGGCAGCCGAAGCGGGGACCGAGCTTGGCGCGCAGGAACGGGTGTTGCTCGGCAATGTCCTGAAGCTGCGCGACAAGACGGCGGCCGATGTGATGGTGCCGCGCGCCGATATCGTGGCGATCGCCGAGGATCTCAGCCTCGATCAGACCATCAAGGTGATGCAGGAGGAGGCGCATAGCCGCTATCCGATCTATCGCGGCCAGCTCGATGAGATCGTCGGCATGGTCCATATCAAGGACGTCTTTGCCTCGGTCGGCACCGACCGGGCCTTCGATATGGGGGCGATCCTCCGCAAGCCACTCTTTGTTGTTTCGGGCGTGCCGGTGCTCGACCTGCTGCTGCAGATGCGCCAGGCGCGCATGCACATGGCGCTGGTGGTCGACGAATACGGCGGTATCGACGGGCTGATCACCATCGAGGACTTGGTCGAGACCATCATCGGCGACATCGCCGACGAACACGACGAGGACGGCCCACCGCAGATGGTCGAACGGCCCGATGGCAGCATCGAGCTTGATGCCCGTACCCCGGTCGAGGCCTTCGAGGCGAAGCTCGGCCCGCTGCTGACCGAGGAGGAGCGCGCCGCCGATATCGACACCATGGGCGGCCTCGTGCTCACCCTGGCCGGGCGCGTGCCGGCGCGGGGAGAGCTGGTCTCCCATTCCTCGGGCCTGGAGTTCCGGGTGCTGGATGCCGATCCGCGCAAGATCCGGCGCCTACGGGTCCGTCTGCCCGGCGCGCCAGGCCAGAAGCAGGCGGCGGAGTAGCGCAGGAGGAGGGGCGATGCCGTTCAAGGGCAAGCCGCCTGGGCATGGCTCGGGCGATATCTCTCATCGGACCCAGGAATTGCGGCCGGCGATCGGGCTGACCGCGTCCGCCGCCGCCCGCGCCCGCGCGCTCCGTCGCCGCGGCCTCGCGCCGGCTGAGATCGCCGAGCGGTTCGGCGTGTCGATCGAGGCGGTCGAGAAGGCGCTGCTGCAAATGCGCAGCCCGCGCCCCGAAAGCACCCGCGGGACGCTGAACATCACGCTCGCCGCGCATCGCTTCGTGCTGGCCGAACGGCAGGACGAGGAGCCGCTCTGGCAGACCTTCGACCGCCTGGTCGATGAGCTGCTGCGCCTGCGGGCTTCGGCCGCGGTGGCGAAGCGCAAGCGCAGCGACCCGTCGGAGGCAGAGCGGCTGCTGCCCGGCCTGCTGGGCTGACGCGCCGCCAGCCGCATGGCAGAAGAGGTTGAGGAGGAGTTCGCCATGCCGCACACCCTGCTGCCCACCACCGTTGTCGGGAGCTACCCGCAGCCGGATTGGCTGGTTGACCGCGACATCCTGACCGGCCGCAGCGTGCCGCGCGTGCATGCCCACGCGCTGTGGCGGCCGGCGCCCGATGTGCTGGAGCAGGCGCAGGATGATGCGACGCTGCTGGCGATCCGCGAGATGGAGCGAGCGGGCATCGACATCCTGAGCGACGGCGAAATCCGCCGCGAAAGTTATTCCAACCGATTTGCCCTGGCCCTTGAGGGCATCGATGCGGAGCGGCCAGCCACGATCGTGAGCCGCAATGGCAAACCGACCGAAGTGCCGCGTGTGGTCGGCCCGATCCGGTGGCGCGGGCCGGTCGAACAACGCGACGTTACCTTTCTGCGCGCCGCTACCGACCAGCCGATCAAGATCACCCTGCCTGGGCCCTTCACCCTCTCGCAACAGGTGGTCGATGAGCATTACGGCGATCCGGAAGCGGTCGCCATGGCCTATGCCGAAGCCGTTGCCGCCGAGGCGCAAGCGCTGCATGCGGCCGGCGCCGATGTCGTGCAGCTCGATGAGCCATGGTTGCAGGCGCGGCCCGAAGCGGCAGAGCGCTACGGCGTCAAGGCGATCAACCGGGCGCTTGCTGGGGTTGGCGGGACCACCGCCGTCCATCTCTGCTTCGGCTATGCGCATACGGTGAAGGACAAGCCCTCGGGCTATTCCTTCCTGCCGCAGCTGGCCGATAGCGCCGCCGATCAGATCTCGATCGAGGCGGCGCAGCCGCGGCTCGATCTCGGCGTCCTGCGTGACCTGGCCGGCAAGACCATCCTGCTCGGGGTGCTTGATCTCGGCGCGCCGGAGGTGGAGAGCGCGGCACAGGTGGCCGGGCGGCTGCGCGCCGCACTGCCGTTCTGCGATGCCACGCGGATCATCGCCGCGCCCGATTGCGGCATGAAGTACCTGCCGCGGGCGCGTGCCTTCGGCAAGCTGAAGGCCTTGGCCGAAGGCGCCGCGCTGGTGCGGCGCGAACTCGCGGGGTAGCGCATCCTGCGCGGACGCCGCATGTGCCAGGTGGCTGGTTTAGAGCGCGATGCGTTGAGGCGGCATCGCCGAAGGCGCTGAATCGCGCGATCCAACACATGCTAGAGCGGGCTGCGTGAACGCATGTGAACGCAGCATGCTCTAGAGCGCGATGCGTTGAGGCGGCATCGCCGAAGGCGCT
>CAITYE010000369.1 GCA_903896535.1 uncultured Paracraurococcus sp. | reverse complement strand
GCCCCGACATTGCCCGGCGCTATTGGAAAGGCGTCCTCTGGTCGCCGTCCTACTTCGCCGCATCCTGCGGTGGCGCTCCGCTCAGCATCGTGCGCCAATACGTCGAGCAGCAGCGCACACCGGACTGAGAAATTGTGTCGGCGCAGACGCGCCTCTCACGCCCTTACCCAGCCCTAAACGGCCGGGCTTGCGGGCGTTGCCCGGTCAAAGGCGGCATCGAAGCAGGAAACGAGGGCCGCGAGGCCGGAAGCCCCGGCATTCATGACCGGGAGTAGTTACGTAAGGATGAGAGAGGCATGCCCTCAATGCCCTCGACCGGACCAGCCGGGTCATCGAAATCGCAACTGCGTCGAGGTGGAGGACCTGATCGCCGAGGTTGACGCCGAACTGGCGGCACGGGAGGCAGTGTCAGGCGGCCGCGACGGGACTTGAATTTCGCATCATAATGATGCAGACAGCGACAATGGCCACGACAACCTCCGCCGCCCGGACGGGCGTGACCGTCCGGCTCGACCCCGACGCCCACGAGCGTTTGCAGCGCATCGCCAAGTTCGAGCACCGCTCCGTCGCGGCCTACCTGGAGATACTGGTTGAGCGCGAGATAGCCCGCCGCGACGAGGCGGAGCGGGTGATCCGCGTGCATGTGGCGCCCGAGTTGGAAGGTAAGCCCTTCGGCGATCCAGACCGGCGCCCCGGCGAGAGTGACAAGAGCTACGCCAGCCGCAAGAAGACGATAGACACGCTGTTCGGCCGCTGATCGGGAGTGGGCCAATCCGCCATCGCCGACGGCAGTTTCGTCTGGACACTGTTTCCATTCGGGCCGCCGGACCCGCCTGATCGGCCGGGGCCAATGCGGCACATCGCCTTTGTGCTGGCCGTCGATACCAAGCCAGCCACGCCGCAGCTTCTGCTGGCCTACACCAGTTCAGGGGCATGGCGGGGCAGCGCCGACGCTGTTCCGCAGGGCGTGATCAACTTCGGCGAGAGAGAAGCAAAGGCTGTCGGTCAGAAGCCGTTCCACATGGATTTGCGCTGCCTCGCGCAGGTCCCGCTTAATGCCGCGTGGTTTCCTGATTTGGCACAGCCTGGCCACGGCGTGGTCGGCGTGGCCGGCGCGCGGCTCCAGGTGCGGATCGAGAAGATGCTGCAGGAAATGGTAACGCGGAATCGGAATCTCATTGAGATGCGGGGGCCGAAATAGGAAATGGCAATTCTACTGCCAGACGCGCTCCGCGCGCGTTACTCGGGTGCCCTGTCCGGTGACGAGATGGTGCGCCAGCGCGTGCTAGAAATCTGTGAATGGTACATCGACGCCGGTCTTGGTGATGCTGACGCGAACCTGCGTCTCGCGTCTGCCGATGATGCCACCTACTGGCAGCAGTTATCGGAGGTGCTGATTGCGAATGAGCTTGTTCAAGCTGGTTTGGCGCCGAGCAGGAAGCCGAGTGGGCCCGACTTTCTTATCGAACATGGCGGGCGGCGCGTTTGGATTGAAGTTGTGTGCCCGGAACCGAAGGGGATCCCCACAGACTGGTTGACCCCGACCGAAGGCGTTGTGTCGCTGCCCCACGAGCAAATTATTCTGCGATGGACATCGGCGATTAAGGAGAAGTTTGAGAAGCTCACAGGAAAACCGGGCCGACCCGAAACCGGATATCTCGCAAAGGGCGTTGTCGCACCCGACGATGGCTACGTTATCGCGGTGAACGGCCGTCTGCTGAGAGATCGATTTCCACAGATTTCCGGGATTAGCCAGTATCCGTTCGCGGTTGAGGT
>CAITYE010000368.1 GCA_903896535.1 uncultured Paracraurococcus sp. | reverse complement strand
GCGTTGAGGCGGAATCGCCGAAGGCGCTGAATCGCGCGATCCAACACATGCTAGAGCGGGTTGCGTGAACGCATGTGAACGCATCCCGCTCTAGAGCGCGATGCGTTGAGGCGGAATCGCCGAAGGCGCTGAATCGCGCGATCCAACACATGCTAGAGCGGGTTGCGTGAACGCATGTGAACGCATCCCGCTCTAGCGCTGGCCGGACTGGCTCCGCAGCTCGCGGGCGCGGGCCAGGACCTTGTCTTCAAGATCGGCATTGGTCCCGGCGGACACCGCCGCATCCTTCCAGCCGCCGCGCTCATAGACCTGGCGGAAAACCTGCACCTTCACCCCGTCTGAGCGCAGCTGCCGGCCCAGGACATAGGCCTGGGCCCGGAAGCGTTCATCCTGCGCCCCGGGCGGGGAATACCAGTCGGTGATCACCGTGCCGCCGAAGGGATCGGCCGAGGTGAGGGGCATGAAGCCCAGCGTGTCGAGCGTCGCGCGCCAGAGATAGGCATTGACCGAAACGCCGCCATTGGCGCGCGCGGCCGCGTCCCGCGCCTCCCGGTCCTTGTCCACGCCGAAGATGACGAGACCCGCATCAGTACCAAGCGGCCGGTTCCGCACCTGGCCGCGGCGATAATCGCCGTATTCATCGTTCTGCACCTGACGGGAGCTGCCCTCGCCGCAGGCGTTCAGCAGCGGCAGGACAAGGCCGAGGGCCAGGAGGTAACGGCTGTTCATGGCGGCGAAGATAGTCCCTGCGGCGGGGCGATCAAGCGGCATCGCGCCCCCCGCGCAAGATGGTGGGAGATGGACCTTCCCCCGGACCCTGGCTGGCCAAGAAAAAGGGCGGTGGGTTGCCCCACCGCCCCGTTAGACTTGAACCCTTGCCGTCGATCAGAAGGCGAGGCGGGTACCCAGCAGCAGGACGTTGGTCTTCAGACGGTCCTGGTTGTTGCCCGTGCCGGACACCAGGTTGAAGCCCGGCTCCTTCACGACGTGCTGGGTGTATTCCGCCACCAGATCCAGGCCCGGGGCGAGACGATAGTTCGAACCGACCGAGATCGCATTCCGGCGCATGCTGTTGGCAGAGCCGTTGGTGTTCTTCAGCAACGCACCCGCGGCAGCCGTGCTGCAAGGGACGCTCTGGGCGGCCTGCGTGCAGAAGGTGTAGCCGTTGGTGCCGGCATAGGAACCCCAGAAGCTGTTCGCACCCACCGTGAAGGCGCCGACCGTGTAGGAGGCGCCGAGGGTGTACTGCCACATCGACTGGTCACCACGGACCTGGCTGCCGTGGAAGAAGTTCTGCTGACCCCACTCGTAGTTGCCACCGATGGTGAAGCCATAGGCCGAAGCCTGCAGACCCGCCTGGTAGACCTGACCCGGACGCAGCGTCTGGGACATGGTGCCCGAGACGGTCATGTCGCGGACAGACTGCCAGGAGGTGGCACCGAAGGAGGCGCCGAGGCCGACGCCGTACAGGTCACCGCGCCAGCGCAGCATCGCCTGCACTTCGTTGCGGCGCTGCGGCTGACCGTCGATCGACTGAATCGCGCTGTTGGTCGCACCGGTATAGGCGTAGGTGCGATCGCAGCCGAAGCTGGCGGTCGAGGAGACGCAGCCCGTGTCCTGGCCGATGCCGCTGTTGGCGGCATAGGAGGTGCCGAAGTCGAAGCCGAAGAACTGCGGCGACAGGTAGATCAGCTTCGTGTTGTCGCCGAAGTCGCCCGGACCGGTCGTGGTGCGGTTCGGACGGATCGTGGCGTTCTGCCAGAAGCCGTAGACACCGCCGGTGCCGAAGTTGGTGATGATACCGGTGTTCATCAGGCCGCCCATCGGACCGTCTTCGTCACCGAAGCGGATCTGGCCGAAACGCGGCGTCGCCAGGAAGATGTAGGCCTCATCCATGAAGGCCATGTTCTTGTGCGTGTACGAACGGCGGGCCGCGCCGGTCGTCGAGCCTTCGTTGGCATCGAAGGCCAGCTCGACCACGGCGCCATAGGCCAGGCCGTTAGCAGCCTTGCCGTTCACGAAGACGTGAATTTCGGCGTCGGTGTGCATATCCGTCTTGCCGGTCTTGACGGAGCCGTTCTGCACCGTCGGCGTCAGGTTGCTGGCCGCCGGAATGCCCGCGATGTTGCCCGGGGTGGTCGGGATCGTGCCGGTGGCTATGCCGGTCGTCGTGTTAAGGTTCTGGGTCGGCGTCGCCGTCGTGCCCGAGAGGTTCACCTGCGCCGGCGCGGAGAGCGGCGAAGCGAAGGTGTTCGGGTTCGACTGGATGGTGTTGCTGAAGTAGGCCTGTATATAGCCGCCCAAACGGACGGTCGGGGCTTCCTGCGCCGACGCGACCGGCGCGATCAGCGCCGCGCCGACGACCGCGGTCGTCCCAAGCAGAATCTTGCGCATCTTGTCCTCCTCACGTGCCGGGCGAACCCGACTGGTCTCGTGACCCCCGCCCCCCTCGGGCCGGTGATGTGAACCGGGCCGGACGCATCCGAACCCGACCCGCACCTAGGTCTGGCTCGCAATATGACCTCTTGCTGCGGCGACCAGCAACCGCCCGCTTGGGGGGACCGCGACATCCCTGAGACACTGTGGCCGAACCGCAACATCGGATCTGACCCACCCTTACCTCGGCTGGAAGCCGTCAATGGCCGCCAGACCGGCGAAACGCCGCGGCAGACGACCGGCCCGCGCCGCCGTCACCCCGCCCAAAGCCACCGCTGGCCGTCCCGCCCGCCGCGCCAGCGCCGCCAGGCGCAGGGGCCCGAGCGTCGCCGCCCCGGGGTGGCTTGCAGTTGGAAAAGCGGGGGAAAGCAGCACCGCGCTCGCCCGCAGCCGCCGCGCGCGGGCGATCCCCGCCCGGCCATGCGCGGCGACGCTCAGCGGCCGGCCCGGCCGCCTTGCAAGCAGGAAGGCCAGCACGCCGCTCGACGGCCGCCGGTC
>CAITYE010000367.1 GCA_903896535.1 uncultured Paracraurococcus sp. | reverse complement strand
GCGGCCCCGGCCGCCCCCGCAGCGCCGCAGCGCTGATCCCAGCGTGCCACTCGATCCACGCTTCGTGCCGCAGGCCGGGCCGCAGCGGCTCGGCGATATCCTCACCGCCGCCGCGGCCCAATGCGGAGCGGACGCCGAGATCCGCTTCACGGGCATCGCGTCGTTGGTTGAGGCGGGGCCGGGCGATGTCGCCTATTTCGACAATCGCCGCTACCTGGACCGGTTGACCGCCACCAAGGCCGGCGCGGTGTTGGTTGCCGAAAACTTCGCGGGACGCCTGCCCGCGGGCAGCCTCGGCCTGGTGACCCGCACGCCAGCGCTTGGCTTCGCCCGTGTCGCTCGGCTGTTTCACCCGCCGCTCGCTCCCAAATCCGGTATCCATCCGACTGCGGTCATCGAAGCCGGGGTGCTGCTCGGCCCGGGTTGCGAGGTGGGTCCCTATGCGGTGATCGGTGCCGGGGCCGAACTCGGCGCGGGCTGTCTGATCGGCCCGCACGCCGTGGTCGGCCCGGGCACCGTGCTGGGTGAGGGTTGCGTCCTGCACGCTCATACCAGCGTTACCCATTGCCTGGCGGGCCGGCGGGTCGTGCTGCATCCCGGCGCCCGGGTGGGGCAGGAGGGTTTTGGCTTCGTGCCGACACCCGAAGGCCGCTTCGAGACGATGCCGCAACTCGGCCGGGTGGTGTTGGGCGATGAGGTTGAGATTGGGGCGAATGCGACGATTGATCGCGGCGCACTCGGGGATACCGTCATTGGCGCGGGGACGCGCATCGACAACCTGGTCATGCTTGGCCACAACGTGAAGACAGGGCGTGGTTGCATCCTGGTCAGCCAGACCGGCATCTCAGGTTCCACCGAACTCGGCGATTATGTCAGCATCGCCGGGCAGGCTGGGCTCGCCGGGCATCTCCGGATCGGCAGCTTCGCTCGCGTTGGTTCCAGGGCCGGGGTGATGCACGATGTTCCGGAAAAGACTGACGTCATCGGCGAACCGGCCGAACCGGTTCGGGAGTTCTGGCGCAACCAGGCTTTGCTGAAGCGCCTCTTGGCGCAGGCGAAAGCGGGGGGGAAGGCGGAATAGGCCATGCAGGACAGCGCGGCGCAGTCTGGCTCGATCGAAGCGTTGGATATTGCGCAGATCATGCGCGCTATTCCGCATCGCTATCCCTTCCTGCTGATCGACCGGGTTGTCGATCTCCAGCACAACCATACGGCCACCGGCATCAAAAACGTCTCGATCAACGAGAACTTCTTCCAGGGCCATTTCCCGCAGCACCCGGTGATGCCGGGCGTGCTGATCATCGAAAGCATGGCCCAGACCGCGGCGGTCCTGGTGGTCCAGACCTTGGGCCCGGACGCGCAGGGCAAGCTGGTCTACTTCATGTCGATCGATGCGGCGAAATTCCGCAAGCCCGTGGTTCCCGGGGACCAGATGCGGGTCCGCGTCGAAAAGCAGAAGCAGCGCGGCAATATCTGGAAATTCGCCGGTGAGGCGATGGTCGAGGGCAAGACCGTGGCAGAGGCTGTGATTACCGCGATGATCCTCGACAAGTGAGCGCTTCGATCCACCCCTCCGCCGTAATCGCGCCCGGCGCGAGGATCGGCGCCGGCTGCATCATCGGCCCCTTCTGCACGGTGGCGGCCGAGGCAGTTTTGGAGGAAGGGGTCATCCTTACCTCGCACAACGTGATCGATGGCCGCATCCGCATCGGGGCCGGGACCCGGGTGCTGCCCTTCGCAGCGCTTGGCAGCGCCCCGCAGGACCTCAAATACAAGGGCGAGCCGACCGCGACCGAGATCGGCCCGCGTTGCGAAATCCGCGAAGGCGTGACGGTGCACCGCGCCAGCATCGGCGGGGAAGGCGTGACCCGCATCGGCGCGCAATGCATGCTGATGGCGCAAGTGCATGTCGCGCATGATTGCCAACTCGGTGACGGCGTCATCCTTGCCAACAACGTCATGCTGGGTGGACATGTCCATATCGGTGACCGCAGCTTCATCGGCGGCGGCGCGGCGGTGTTCCAAACCGTGCGGATCGGCCGGCTCGCCATGGTCTCCGGCATGGCCGGCGTCACCAACGACATTCCGCCCTTCGGCTATGTCTTCGGCCTGCCCGCCCGTCTCGTTGGCTTCAACCGGATCGGGGTGCTGCGCAATGGCGGCTCGCGCGACCAACTCCGGACCCTGCGCAACGCGCATAACCTGCTGTTCAAGGAGCAGGGCGAGTTCGCCGGCCGACTGGCGGAGGCGACACGTCGCTTCGCGGGGGAGCCGCTGGTCGAGGAGCTGATCGCCTTCATCCGCGATCCCGCGCGCCGCCGCCAACTTGTCCGGCCGGGTCGCATGGCCGCGCCTGAACTCGGCGGGGTGGACGAGGAGGGCGGGGAATAAAGCGGTGAGCACACCGATCCCCCTCGGCCTGCTCGCCGCTGGCGGCGACGTGCCGCGGCGGGTCGCGCGGACCGCCGCCGCGGCCGGTCGCACCGTTGCCGTTGTTGCCTTGGAAGGCTGGGCGAGGCCTGAGGATTTTGCCGGACTGCCGGTGATCGCCGAGCGACCCGGCGCGGCTGGGACCATTTTCGCGTTCTTCCGCCAACATGGCGTGGCGGAGGTGGTCATGACCGGCGGCGCCCAGCGCCCGGCGTTCCGCGCCCTGCGCCCGGATGCCACCGGGGCCCGCCTGCTTGCCCGCGTCGGGCGGGCCTATTTCCTTGGCGATGACAGCCTGTTGCGCGCCGTCGCCGAGGTGCTGGAAGGGGAGGGTTTCCGGGTCGTCTCGGCGCAGTCGGTTCTTGGCGACGTGCTGGCCGGCGCCGGGCTATTCGCCGGTGCGCTGCCCGATGAAGCCAGGCCCGACATTCTCCGTGGCATCCAGGTCGCCCGTGCGCTCGGCGCGGTCGATGTTGGCCAATCGGTCGTCATCCAGCAGGGTCTCGTGCTCGGCGTCGAGGCGATCGAGGGCACCGACGCCCTGCTCGCCCGCTGCGCAGGCCTGAAGCGGGAAGGCTTCGGCGGCGTGCTGGTCAAGCTGGTGAAGCCAGGGCAGGATCGGCGGCTTGATTTGCCGACGATCGGCCCGATCACCATCCGCGCCGCCGCCGCCGCCGGCCTTGCAGGTATCGCCGTGGAGGCGGGCGGCACCATCCTTGTCGATCGCCCGGCGATGCGCGCCGCGGCGGCTGAGACGGGCCTTTTTCTGTTCGGGTTCGATCCCGCGACCTTCACTGAGGAGACAAGCGCATGAGCAAGTTCCTGCACACCATGATACGTGTCGGCAATCTCGACCGCAGCGTGAAATTCTACACTGATCTGCTGGGGATGCAGGAGCTGCGCCGCCGCGACGTCCCGGACGGTAAGTACACACTCGCCTTCCTCGGCTACGGCACCGGCAATGCCGAGGGCCAGGGGGAGATCGAGCTGACCTACAACTACGGCGTCGACAAATACGAGCAAGGCTCGGCCTTCGGTCATCTTGCGCTCGGCGTGCCCGATGTGGCCGCGGCCTGCGAGAAGGTCCGCCATGGCGGCGGCAGGGTGACGCGGGAAGCCGGGCCGGTGAAGTTCGGCACCACCATCATTGCCTTCGTCGAGGACCCGGACGGCTACAAGATTGAACTGATCCAGCGGTAACCCTTGTCGGACCTCCTCGACCCCTTCGGCCTGTTCCGCGACGCCGCCTATGGGGCGGAGCGGCTGGGTCGCAGCCTGATCGGGCAGGAACGCATTCGGCTTGCCGTTACCGGTCTCAGCCGGGCCGGCAAGACCGTTTTTCTGACTTCCCTGCTCGCCAATCTCCTGGCGGCGGGGCGCGGGCTAAATACGCTCGAGGCGCTGGGCAAGGCGGCGGGCGGCCGGCTGCACGCCGTGCGGGTGGCCCCCCCGGGCAACGAGGCGCTGCCGCGCTTCGATGTCGCCGGCCACCTCGCCGCGCTGGCCGCTGACCCGCCGGCTTGGCCGCCGCGAACCGAGGATCTCTCCACGCTTGAACTGGTACTGGAGGTCCGGCGCCAGACCGATCCGGTCGGACTGGTCTCGGGTGTGCTCGGCCAGCGCACCGTCACGCTGGAACTCCTCGACTACCCGGGCGAATGGCTGCTTGATCTGCCGATGCTGCGGCAGGACTACGCCGCCTGGTCGGCCGAGACCTTGGCGCGCCTGCGGCGCGGCCCGCGCGCCAGCATTGCTGCCGAGTTCCTTGCCTTCATCGAAGCCCTGCCCGCCGGCATGCCGGCTGAGGAGAGCACCGTGCGGCGGGGTGCCGCGCTGTATCGCGATGTGCTGCGCGCCTGCCGCGACCGGCTGGGCTTTCGTTTCCTCCAACCCGGCCGCCTGTTAAATCCCGGCCCGCGCGGGGAGACACCGTTGCTCTGGTTCTTTCCCCTGCCAGGCGGGGCGGCGGGGCCGCTGGGGCGGCTGCTGGCCGATCGCCACGCAGCTTATATCGCGGCGCAACGGGCCGAGTTTTTCGAGCCCTATTTCCGCAGGTTCGAGCGGCAGGCGGTGCTGGTCGATGTGCTGGGCGCGCTGCACGCCGGGCCGGAAGCCTTCGCCGATACCGCCGAGGCCCTGGCGGCGATCGCTGATGCCTTGCGCTATGGCGGCGGCTGGATGGATTGGCTGACCGGCGTCGGCGTGCAACGTGTCGCCTTCGTTGCCACCAAGGCCGACCATGTGCCCGAACGGCAGCGCCACGCGCTGGAGGCGCTGCTCGGCAGCCTGACCGGCGGGCCGGCGCAGCGTGCCGGGGCGGCCGGGGTGAGCAGCAGCGTCCATTCCATGGCGGCGATCCGCTGTACTGAAGATGACGTGGCGACCCTGGAAGGCCGTCCCGTGGCCGCCGTGCGCGGCGTGCTGCTGGAGAGCGGCAAGCCGGCCAAGGTCTATCCTGGCGATATTCCCCTGAAGCCGCCCGGGCCCGACTATTGGGCGCATGGTTTCTTCGAAATGCCGGAATTCCAGCCGCCGCGCTTCGACGCCGCGGGCGGTCACGGGGTGCCGCATCTGGGCCTGGATGTGGTCCTGGCGGCGTTGATCGGAGACGCACTGTGAGCGAAACGGCCGAGCCCCCACGCGGGCCACGGGTGATCATCGAGGAGGGGGCGGTGTCGGCGCCGCGCCTCGATTTTCAATGGGAACAGGCGGTGGTGCCGGTGGCGCCGGCCCCGCTTGTTGAGCCCTCTCGCTGGGGCGGGATCGGTCGCGCACTGGCCGGGGCGGGTCTCATCGCCGGCGGCATTGCCGCGCTTTCGGCGGTCAATTTCATCGCTGATCAATTCGCCCGGGGGCCGGTGCAAGGCTGGGCTACGCTCGGCATTCTCGGCCTCGGCGTGGTGCTGCTGGCCGGCGGCGTGTGGCGGGAGTTGCGCGGCCTTTGGTCCATTCGCCATACCGACGTAGCCCGCGCCGCCTTCGCCCGTAGTGACCTTGCCAAGGCGAAGGCGGAGGCGCTGCGCTGGGCGGCTTCGGTCGAGCAGGCGGCACCGCTACAGCCGGCCATCCGCGATGCCCGCAGCATCGAAGCGCTGGCCGCCATCCTGGCGCCGGTGCAGGAGACCCTGACCGCCGAAGCGGCCGGGCTCGGCCGGGCGGCGGCGATGCAGGCCTTCGCGATGACCGCCGTATCGCCCTCCGCCGGGCTGGATGTGGTGATATTCGCCTGGCGCGGGGTCCGGCTGGTGCGGCAGGTGGCCGGGCTGTTCGGATTGCGTCCGGGCTTTGCCGGGACGCTCTCGCTGCTGCGACGGACGCTGTTCGACGCCGCGACGGTGGGCGCAACCGACCTCGCCGTCGATGCTGCGGCCCGGGCTCTGCTCTCAAACCCGATCCTGCAACACGTGGCTGGCGAGGCCGCAGGCGGGGCGGTGGCGGCGCGGCGTATGCTG
>CAITYE010000366.1 GCA_903896535.1 uncultured Paracraurococcus sp. | reverse complement strand
GCCGCCCCTGGTGCAGCCGTCCCAGCACGCGTGGCGCGCCAAGGACGAGGCCAAGAACGACCGCGTGGATCGCCGGGAAGGCGGCATTGCCCGGGCGCCAGGCGCCGAGCACGAGCAAGGCGGCCCAGAACAGCAGCGCCGCCCCCACCGCCGCGCCGGCGATCGCCAGCAGGTCGGGCAGCCCGGCATAGCGCCAGTATTGCCGCGCCAGACGCAACGGCAGGCCGGCGATCTGTAGCGCGGCGACGGCCCCGAGGAGCGCCGCCGGCCACCATTGGCCGGGCGGCCAGGCGCCCGGATCGGCCAGCAGCAGGGCAAGCGGCAGAGCAAGACAGGCCAGCGCACTGTCGAGCGCTATATTGAGCAGGACACGATTCGGCGCAGCGCGAGCCATCGGCGCTCCTTTTAGGCCGCCCCCCCGGGCGGCGCCACCGGCTACCCCGCGGCCGGCCCTCAGAGGCCGAGCAGATCAAGCGTGCGGCCGATCACGCCCGCCTCGGTGAAGCGGGTCAGTGCCAGCGCCCGCCCGGCCTCCCCCATCCGGGTCCGCAGCGCCGGGTCGTCCGCCAGCCGGCGCAGCGCGCCGGCCAGGGGCTCGATCGTCATGGGCGGGACGAGGAGACCGGTCTCCTCCGGCTGCACCATCTCGCGCGGGCCGCGGATATCGGTGGCGATCACCGGCAGGCCGGTCAGCATCGCCTCGATCACCGACATCGGCAGCCCCTCGAAATGCGAGGGCAGGGCGAAGACATCGGCCGCTGCCAGCACCCGCGCGACGTCGCCGCGATAGCCCAGGGCGCGGAAGCGCGGGCCGAGCTTTTCCCGGGCCCGGGCGAAATACGGCGCCATGTCCTCGCCATGGTCGGTCGGCAGCCGCTCGCCCACCACCCAGACGCTGACGCCGGGCACCTGCTCGGCCGCCGCCAGAAGTTCGGGATAGCCCTTGTGGCGCACGAGCCGGGAGACGGCGACGACGACGCAATCCTCGGGTGCGGCGCCGAATTCGGCCCGCAGCGCGGCGCGGGCCGCCGGGTCGGGGCGGTAGATGGCCGGGTCGCGACCGTTCAGCACCGCGACAGGATGGCGATGGATGCCCAGGCGACGGGCATCGCGCGCCTCCTCCTCAGAGACGGTGAAGTAGTCATCCGTCACCCGCCCCGCCGCCCATTCGAGGGCAAGCGAGAGGCCGCGCCGCCAGACCGGCCCAGGCTGGTTGAACAGGAAGCCGTGGCAGGTATAGGCGATTCTCGGCACGCCGACGCTGCGGGCGGCGAAGCGACCGATCACGCCGCTGATTGGCATGTGCGCGTGCACCAGATCGAAGCGTTCGTCGCGCAGCACGCGGCGCAATTCTCCGAAGGCCCGGGCATGGGCAAACGGGTCGAGGCTGCGCGCCAAGGGCAGCGGGATCACCCGGAACCCCTCCGCCCGTGGCTGTGCGAGCAAGGGTCCCTCGGCGCACATCCCCACGACCTCATGCCCGCGATCACGCATGCCGCGCATCAGCGGCAGCAGGAAATGCCGCAGCGAGAAATCGACATTGATGATTTCAGCGATCTTCAGGGCTTGGCCGGGTCCGGCGGAGCGGGCGGCGTATCGGCGGCGACGCGCCCGATCGCCCATTGCACCGTTTTCACATCAGACTCGGCGGCCAGCACCACCTGCTGGCTCCGCCGCGCCTCGCCGCCGCCCAGATAAACGCTCTCCTCCAGCGTCACCTTCGCGCCATTGGCGCGCAGCCGCCAGAAGGCGTTGGATGGCAGCCGCAACAGCACCGCGTGCTCGTCGATCTGCAGCTGCGCGGTGACGCCGGGGTGCAGGTGGAAGCGGATCAGGAAGGCGGGCAGCTTCTGGCCGGCCTCCGCCACCTCCAGGACATCCTCACCGCGCAGGTCGTCGCCGGTCTCGTTCAAATAGAGCCGGCGGCGATGCAGCACGCCGAAGGGCTTGCGCCAGCCGTCATGGCTGGCTTCCAGCCATTGCGCGCCATTGCTCTCGTGCCGGTCGGCCTCCACGCGTTCAGGCCGGCGGCCGAGCCCTTCCTCGCGCAACTCGGCGCTGTTGGTATCACCAAGCACCAGGGTGGAATGTGCCGCAGTGGCGCGCAGCGCGTCGCGCCAGTCCGTCTCGGCCGCCGGCGCGGCGCCGCAGTTCACCACCAGCCGGTCGCGGCCGATCGACATCTCGAAGGACAGCGTGCCCGCATGGGCACCGCGATCGGCGCCGCGCGGCAGGCCGCTGGCCACATCGCGCCCGCGCGGGACGGGCGGCGCGCCGGCATCGGCAATGACCACGGTGCGCCCGGCCTGCAGGCGCTGGAAGCCGGTCTCCTCGAGCAGCATCGGCGCCCGGCCGCGGGCCTGGCCCTGGGTCAGGACAAGATCGACCAGCGCGGCGCCGTCCTCCCGCGCGCCGTTGAACTGGGCAAGCCCGCCATCGCCGTGGCGGAACAGCCGCAGCGCCTGCCCGGCGCGTTCCAGCACCATGGCAAGCTGCGGCGGCGGCGGCACATCGGCGCCGTGCAGCAGGTTGCGGATTTCGATCAGATCCTGCACCGCCAGCAGCTGCTGCGTGGGGGAGCGTTCCACATGCCCGCCATCGGCGTGGAACTGGCGCTCCAACTCGGCCGGCAGGAACCGGACGGCGCGCTGCATCCACCCTTCCTCGGCCAGCGCGACGGCCGCGGCGATGGCCCCCTTCAGCGTCACCAGCGCGCCGCGATGCGTCGCTTCGGCGGGCAGGGAGACGATAACGCCGCGGGCATCCTGGGCCAGGCGGATCAGCAGCCGGCGGCGGAAGCCGTCCTCGGCGGTCGCCGCCAGGAAGTCCCAATGGCCGAGCCAGGCAGAGACCCGCGCGGCGGCGATTTCGGGCGCTTGCGCCAATTCCTCGGTGCCGCCCCGACCCAGCCAATCCTCAGCAAGATCGCGGGCACGGGTGCGGGCGGGATCGGTGCCCAGCGCCCGCAGGTCGCGGAGCCAGGCAAAGCCATGCGCGGCGGCACGCCAGGCCGTGGGTCCGGCCGCGGCCTCCCAGCCGACCCCGGCCGGCTCCAGGCGCCGTGCGGTGCCCTGCCATTCGAATTCCCCGCGCAGCAGCCGCGCCCCGCGCGTCGCATCGCCCGGCCAGAGATCGCGAAAGGAGCGCGCCGGGGCATCCGGCACCTTCATGGGCTTCAGCCCGGAGAGGAGGCGGCGCGCCCCGCGCAGTAAATTGGCCATCAGCCCACCCTGCGCAGCGCGGCGATCGCCGCCTGATAATCCGGCTGGCCGAAGACCGCCGTGCCCGCCACCAGGACATCGGCGCCGGCTGCGATGCAGCGCGGCGCTGTCGCGACGGTGACGCCGCCATCAACCTGCAAGGCGATGGCCCGGCCGCTGGCATCGATCCGCCGCCGTAGCGTGGCGATCTTGTCGAGCTGGCTGGTTAGAAAAGACTGCCCACCGAAGCCCGGATTGACCGACATGACGAGGATCAGATCGCAAAGCTCCAGCACATGGTCCAACGCCGCGATCGGCGTCGCCGGATTGAGGACCACACCCGCCTGACAGCCAAGCGCCTTGATGGTTTGCAGGGAGCGATGCAGGTGCGGCCCGGCTTCCGGATGCAGGCTGATGAGATTGGCTCCGGCCGCGGCGAAGGCCTCCAGGTAAGGATCTACCGGGGCGATCATCAGATGCACATCGAACGGGATGCTGGCATGCCGGCGCAGCGCCCTGACGAGGCCCGGGCCAAAGCTGATATTCGGCACGAAATGCCCATCCATGATGTCGAGATGCAGCCAGTCGGCGCCGGCTTCGGCCACCGCGCGCACCTCCTCCCCCAGCCGGGCGAAATCCGCGGCGAGCAGGGAGGGGGCGATTCGGACCATTCTTGACACTTCGGTTTTCTAGGCTTGGGGGGCAGGCGGGGCAAGCCGGCGCGCCCATGCTCACGCCCGAGAAAAAGAGGGGGACGACCATGCCGCTGCGGCCGGAAATTCGCGCAAGCCTGCAGCGGGTCAGCACGGCGACGATCGCCACCGCGCTCTTTAAGCCGGGATTTCGCATCCAATGCATCCAGGGCGTGCAGCCGCTGCACCCGGTGCATGAGAGCATGGTCGGCGAAGCGGTGACGCTGCGCACCATCCCGGCGCGTGAGGACCTGAACAGTCTCGAGGTTTTCCGCGACCCCGACCATCCACAACGCAAGCTGATCGAGGAGTTCCCGGCCGGCGCGGTGGTGGTGATCGACAGCCGCAAGGACGCCCGCGCCGCCTCGGCCGGGGCGATCACCGCCGAGGCAAGCGAGATGACCGCCTATGAGGATTTCGCCGCCGAGCGGGTGGCCGCGGGCGCCTCGATCCGCGGCCTTTACCCGGCGACTGACCCGCGCAACCTGGAGCTGTTCGCGGAGTGGCGACGGGCCAAGGGGCGCTGATGTCCTGCATGGCCGCGCCGTTCCTGGCGCGCCCCGCGCGCCGCGCGGGCAGGACACCGAGGCGTTTTTACAGCCGCCAGCCGGTATGGATCGCGACGATCCCGCCAGACAGGCTGCGATAGCGCACCCGCGCCAGCCCGGCCCGCCGCATCATTCCGGCCAGCGTCTCCTGGTCCGGGAACATGCGGATGCTTTCGGCTAGGTACTGGTAGCTGTCGGCATCCTGGGCGATGCGGGCGCCGAGCCGCGGCAGCACGCGGAAGGACCAGAGATCGTAGAGCGGGGCCAGGGCGGCGACCTCCACGCGGCTGAACTCCAGGCAATGGAAGCGGCCGCCGGGGCGCAGCACGCGGCGCACCTCCCGCAGCACCGCGTCCTTGTCGGTGCAGTTGCGCAGGCCAAAGGCCATGGAAATCTTCTCGACCGAGCGGTCGGGCAGCGGCAGCCGCTCGGCATCGGCGCAAAGGAAGCTGAGGCCGGCGGCCAGACCGCGTTCCAGCGCCCTGCCCTGCGCGATATGGAGCATGGCAGGATTGATGTCGGAGAGGATCACCTGGCCCGCCCCGCCAGCCAGCGCGGCAAAGCCGATATCGCCGGTCCCGCCAGCGAGATCGAGCAGCCGTTCGCGGCGAGAACAGCCGATCGCGGCCACGAAGGCCCGCTTCCAAAGCCGGTGCAGGCCGAGCGACATGAGGTCGTTCATCAGGTCGTAGCGCGGCGCCACGCTCTCGAAGACCTCGCGCACCAGCTCGGCCTTGGCTGCCCGGGGGACCGCGCGGTAGCCGAAATCGATGCTCTCTTCGGGTGGGGTGTTGTGTTCAACCATCAGGCCGGCACCATAGCCGCATAGGCGAGGAGCAACCATGCCCGAACTGCCGGAAGTCGAGACGGTCATGCGCGGCCTCGCCACGGTGCTGGAGGGGCGACGGATCGCCCATGCCATCACCACCCGCCCCGATCTGCGCTGGCCCTTCCCCCCAGGCCTCGCCGCGCGGCTGACGGGGGCGCAGATCCTGGGGTTCCGCCGGCGCGGCAAATACATGCTGATGCGCCTCGATGGCGGGCACTCGGTCCTCATCCATCTCGGCATGTCCGGCCGGATGGTGGCCCGGCCGGTGACGGATCGAGCGAACGCGCCCATCGCCCATGAACATTTCGCCCTGGAAACCGCCGACGGCACCCGGGTCGGCTTCGTCGATCCACGCCGCTTCGGCAGCATCGACCTGGTGCCGACGGCGGCCGAGGAGGCGCACCGGCTGCTCGCCGGGCTGGGACCAGAGCCGCTGGAGGCCGCCTTCACCGCGGCGGTGCTGAGCGCCGCGCTGGCCGGGCGACGGACACCGATCAAGGCCGCCTTGCTGGACCAGAAGATCGTCGCCGGGCTAGGCAATATCTACGTCTCAGAAGCCCTGTTCCGCGCCGGGATATCGCCCAAGCGGCTGGCCGCCACGGTGGCCGGCGCGCGGGCGGCACGGCTGGTGCCGGCGATCCAGGCGGTGCTGGCGGAGAGCATCGCCGCCGGCGGCTCCTCGCTGCGCGATTATGTGCAGGCCGATGGCGGCATCGGCTTTTTCCAGGACCGCTTCAAGGTCTACGACCGCGCCGGGGAGCCGTGTGACCATTGCCCCGGCCCACCCGGCTGCGATGGCATCCGCCGCCTGGTGCAGGCCGGGCGGGCCAGCTTCCATTGCCCGCGGGTCCAGCGCTAAGTAGCCGCTCGCGCGAGAGCGGGATGCGTTGCGGCGGAGCCGCCGAAGGCGCTGAATCCCGCGACCAAACAAAATGCGTGCGCGGATGCGAACGCATCATGCTCTGAGGGAGGTGGCGGATGGCCTACGACATGATCCTGACCGAGACGGTGGGCCGCGTTGCCATCATCCGCCTCAACCGGCCGAAGGCGCTGAATGCGCTCTGCGATCAGCTGATGGATGAGTTGGGCGCCGCCCTGCGCGGCTACGACGCCGATCCGGCGATCGGGGCGATCATCCTGACCGGCAGCGAGCGCGCCTTCGCCGCCGGCGCCGACATCAAGGAAATGCAGGCCCGCAGCTATCCAGGCGTCTTCCTCGACGATTTCATCGGCAAACGGTGGGAGACGGTGACCCAGATCCAAAAGCCCGTGATCGCCGCAGTGGCCGGCTTCGCGCTGGGCGGCGGCTGCGAGCTGGCGATGATGTGCGACCTGATCCTCGCCGCCGATACTGCGAAATTCGGCCAGCCGGAGATCAACCTCGGCGTCATCCCCGGCGCCGGCGGCACGCAGCGGCTGACCCGCGCCATCGGCAAGTCGAAGGCGATGGAGATGGTGCTGACCGGGCGGATGCTGGACGCGGTGGAGGCGGAGCGCGCCAATCTGGTGGCACGCGTGGTGCCGGCGGCGGAGCTGATGGCGGAGGCGACCAAGCTCGCCGAACGCATCGCCGGCCTCTCCGCGCCAGCCGTCGCCGCGGCCAAGGATGCGGTGAACCGGGCCTTCGAGACGACGCTCACCGAAGGCGTGCGGTTCGAACGCCGCGTCTTCCAAGCGCTGTTCGCGACCGAGGACCAGAAGGAAGGCATGGCCGCCTTCGCCGAGAAGCGCCCGGCGCAATTCCGCCACCGCTGAGCCGGCCGGCTTGACCGGACGGCCTCACATGGCCTACACAATGTCTCTCGGGGTTCGCCCCGTTTCCCTTCCCGCCCCTTGATCCGAGTGCAAAACCGCCCATGGCGAACACGGCCTCTGCCCGCAAGCGCATCCGCCAGACCGAGAAGCGCACTATCCGTAACCGCGCCCGCCGCTCCCGCGTTCGGACCTTCCTGCGCAAGGTTGAGCAGGCGATCGCCGGTGGCGATCACGGCGCGGCGAAGGCCGCGCTGCAGGCGGCACAGCCTGAAATGCAACGGGCGGCCACCAAGGGTGTGTTCCACCCGAACACGGTAGCCCGAAAGCTGTCGCGGCTTTCGGCCCGGGTCAAATCGCTGGGTACCGCCGCGGCCGGTTAAGGCCGGCAATCGACCTTACCAACGAATAATCCCGCAGGTGTAAATCGAACGTCGCCGCAAGGCGCGTTCGGTTTATTGTGCTTTTTATCAAGCTTGCGGCTTCTTACACGTCAGTATATTACAGATCAATTTTCTGTTAATACGGTAATAGTTTGCTTTCGGATAAAGTTATTATTTGCCGCGAAGTCGTAAACGCGGCTATCGTTTTCTTCGAAAAGTTTCCCTGGGACGCCCCCGAGGCCCAGGGGAGAATGCCGGGCCTTCGCCTTTCATCGGCCTGCTGCGTCGCCGCGGCCGGCGGGCACGGGCCATTTGGACAAGAGGAAGGAGGCCGGTCGTTTTGCCCCCCGAACCCCCCGGTAACACCGCGGCGACCTGGGCCCGCATTCGCGCCCGCCTGCGCGACGAAGTCGGTGAAGTCGAGTATCGCACCTGGCTCCGGCAGATGTCGCTCAGCAGCATCGAGAGTGACGAGGTGGTGATCACTCTGCCGACGCGCTTCCTCCGCGACTGGGTCAACAGCCATTACGGCGACCGGCTGCGCGCGTTTTGGCAGGCGGAACATGGCGGTGTGCGCCGGGTTGCAATCCTCGTTGCGCCGTCGACCGGCCTGGAGGAGGCGCAGGCCGGCCTCGCGCAACGGGTCGATGTCCCGCCCGGACGCAGCGCACGGCCGGCCGAGCCACGCGCGCCAGAGGCACGGTCGGAATGGATCGCGCCGCTCGAGCCGCGGTTTACCTTCGATACCTTCGTCGTCGGCAAGCCGAACGAGTTCGCCCACGCCTGCGCCCGTCGCGTCGCAGAGCGGCCGGCCACCCCGGGCTTTAATCCCATGTTCCTCTATGGTGGCGTCGGGCTCGGCAAGACTCACCTGATGCACGCCATCGCCTGGACGATCCGTGAGGGCGAGCCCACGCGCACGGTCGCGTACATGAGCGCCGAGAAATTCATGTACCGCTTCATCAACTCGCTACGCACCCAATCGACGATGGAGTTCAAGGAAACGCTCCGCGCGGTCGATGTGCTGATGATCGATGACCTGCAATTCCTGATCGGCAAGGACAATACGCAGGAAGAATTCTTCCATACTTTCAACGCGCTGGTCGATCAGGGCAAGCAGATCGTCGTCTCCTCGGACAAGCCGCCGGCCGATCTGGCGGGGATCGAGGACCGGCTGCGGACCCGGCTTGGCCACGGCATGGTGGCCGACCTGCACGCCACGACCTATGAGCTGCGCCTGTCGATCCTGCAGGCGAAGGCGGCGGCGGCGCAGGTGACGATCCCGGCCAAGGTGCTGGAACTGCTGGCCAACAAGATCACCGCCAATGTCCGGGAACTGGAAGGTGCGCTGAACCGCCTGGTCGCGCATGCCAACCTGTTCGGCCGCCCGGTGACGCTCGACAGCGCGCAGGAAGTGCTGGGCGACCTTTTGCGGGCGCATGAGCGGCGGGTCTCGATCGAGGAGATCCAGCGTAAGGTCGCCGACCACTACAATCTGCGGATGAACGACATGATCTCCGCGCGGCGGGCCCGTAATGTCGCCCGGCCGCGGCAGGTGGCGATGTATCTCGCCAAGCAGCTCACCCAGCGGAGCCTGCCGGAGATCGGCCGCCGCTTCGGCGGGCGCGACCATACGACGGTGATGCATGCCGTCTCCCGCGTCACCGAACTCATCGGGCAGGACGTTGCCCTGGCCGAGGATGTCGCCCTGCTCCGGAAGATGTTGGAAACCTGAGCGTGACCGCGCAGGCCGGGCTTGGTTGCTGGGCAGGAAACGCCTAGGTTGTTGCGCACGAATCGGGCGGTCCGGCAGGGGGCGGTAGGATGAAGATCACGGTCGAGCGGGCGGTGCTTTTGAAGGCGCTGGCCCATGTCCAGTCCGTGGTGGAGCGCCGCAACACCATCCCGATCCTGGCCAATGTGCTGCTGGCAGCGCAGGATGGAACGTTGCGCCTGACCGCCACCGATATGGAAATCGCGGTGGTCGAGGAGATCAGCGGGGTCCAGATCACCCGGCCCGGCCGCACCACCGCCCCGGCCGCGACGCTTTATGAAATCGTCCGCAAGCTGCCCGAGGGCGCGAAGGTGGAGCTGGACCACGCTGGGGGCGATGCGGCGCTCAAGCTGCGCGCGGGCCGCTTCAACACCGATCTCTCGGTGCTGCCGGTCGAGGATTTCCCAGCCATGACCGACGGCAAGCTGCCCTTCGGCTTCGCCCTTCCCGCCGGCCAGTTGCGTGAGCTGATCGACCGCACCCGCTTCGCCATCTCCACCGAGGAGACGCGCTATTACCTGAACGGCATCTTCCTGCACGCCACCGACAGCGCCGGCGCCCCGGTGCTGCGCGCGGTAGCCACGGACGGACATCGGCTGGCCCGTATCGAGGAGCCGCTGCCCGAAGGCGCGGCCGGCATGCCGGGCGTGATCATCCCGCGCAAGACCGTCAACGAAGTGCGCAAGCTGGCCGAGGAGACCCAGGACGAGATCGCGATCCGTCTGAGCGAGACCAAGATCCGCTTCGAAATCGGCACGGTGCACCTGACCAGCAAGCTGATCGACGGGACCTTCCCGGAATACGACCGCGTCATCCCGCGCGGCAATGACAAGATCCTGCGCGTCTCGAAGAAGGAATTCGCCGAAGCCGTCGGCCGCGTCGCCGCCATCAGCAGCGAACGTTCGCGGCCGGTGAAGCTGTCGATCGACCGCAACCACCTGCTGCTCTCGGCAAGTTCCGCCGAACAGGGCCAGGCGCAGGAGGAGCTGGACGCCGATGTGGTGCAGTACGAATCCTCGCCGCTCGAAATCGGCTTCCAGGCGCGCTACCTGAACGACATCACCGACCAGATCGCCGATCAGGTCGAGTTCCGCTTCGCCGATGGCTCCGCCCCCACCGTGGTGACCGACAGCGCCAAGCCGGAAGCGCTTTACGTGCTGATGCCGATGCGGGTCTGATACCGGCGGTCAAATCCTTTGACCGCTGGTATTGTTTTTTCTGGCCCTCAATCGCCGGGCGGAAACCGCCGGGGGTCCTACGATGCGGGGCATTGGCCGCAGTGCCCGTTCGGGCGCTCGGCATGAGTCAAAGCCTCGCGCCGCTGGTATGAGACCTGCCGCGCAAGGACGCCTCCACTGTCAGCGCGCGGCAAGACCGCGCAGGCGACTTGACCGGGGCGGCCGCGCTGCCGAACCTCGCGCACCGACGCGAAGGAGAGCGCGATGACCGAATACCGCTGGGAACGTTTGACTGCGCCAGAGCTGAAGGCGCGGGCCGCCGCCGGCGCCCTCGTCGTGCTGCCGATCGGCAGCCTGGAACAGCACGGCCCGCATCTGCCGGTCTGGACCGATAGCTATTGCGCGCACGAGATCGCGCTGCGCGGCGTGGCGGAAGCCGGGGCCCCAGCCGTGGTGCTGCCGCCGCTATGGCTCGGCCTGTCGGAGCATCACCTGCCCTTCGGCGGGACGATCACGCTGGATCACGCGACCTTCCACGCGGTACTGCGCTGCGTCGTGCGCTCCCTGCTGGCGGACGGCTTCGCCCGGCTGCTGATCGTCAACGGCCATGGCGGCAATATCGATCCGCTGGCGGTCAGCACGCGCGAATTGGCGGTGGAATTCGGCATCCCCGTGGTCGTCACCACCTGGCCGCAGCTCGCACCGCAAGAAATCGGAGCGATCCTCTCGACGCAGGCCGGCGTGCAGCACGCCTGCGAGGCGGAGACGAGCCTCTGGCTGGCGCTGGATGCCGCACAGGTCCGGCACGAGAAGGTGGCGGAGGCGATGTCGAACCCGCCGCCCAACCCGCCTGCGGGCATGGTGCGCTTCTGGTCCTTCATGGAACGCGCACCGCGCACCGGCGTGCGCGGCGACCCGCGCGCGGCAACCGCCGAGAAGGGCGAGGCGATCCTCGCCGCCGTCTGCGGCGCGCTGGCCCGGGCGATCCAGGACCCAGGGCTATGGAGCCCGCCCGACCTGGTGTGGGAGAAGGGGCGGGCGCAGCGCGGCTAGAGCGTACTGTGTTCACATACGTTCACGCAGCCCGCTCTAGCGTTTGTTGGATCGCGCGATTCAGCGCCTTCGGCGATTCCGCCTCAACGCATCGCGCTCTAGAGCAGGCTCAATTCTGATCCCGGCGACCAAAGGATTTGACCGCTGGTCTTGTTTTTCTGGCCCTCTTGCGCCGGGCGGAAACCTCCGGTTGCCTGAACTGCGCGGCATTGGCCGCGACGCCCGGTCGGGCGCTCGGCACGAGCCATAGCCTCGCGTCGCTGGTACGGCGCCGACGGTCAAAGGATTTTGCCGCTGCTATCAGCCGCCGCCTCCAGTATCAGACAATGCGCCGCGCCGTGCGCGCGTTCGGCCAGCACCGTGAAGCCGGGCGGCGGTGCCGCGGGCACGGCGCCGTATTCCGCCACCACCAGCCCGCCGGCCGCCACCCAGCCAGCCTTGGTCAATGCAACGAGGGCGGCTTCCACCGCCCCCGCAGCATAGGGGGGGTCGAGAAAGACGAGGTCGCAGGCCGCCATCGACCGCGGCGGACGCAGCGCATCACCGGCGATCACCCGGCACTGCGCGGCCGCCTTGCAGCCGGCGATATTCGCCCGCAGCGCCGCCAGCGCCGCGGCATCGCGTTCCAGGAAGACCGTCGCGGCGGCCCCGCGCGACAGTGCCTCCAGCCCCATCGCCCCCGTGCCGGCGAAGGCGTCCAGCACCTGCGCGCCCGCCAACCGCTCGCGCCCGCCCCAGGGCGCGTGCCAGAGCATGTCAAAGATCGCCTGACGCATCCGCTCGGCGGTTGGCCGCGTGGTCGTGCCAGGCGGCGCTACCAGCGTCCGGCCCCGCCAGTGCCCGGCGATGATCCTCACATCCGATCCGGACGCCCGCGTTTCGGCGCATCCAGACCCAGCTGATCGCGCAACACCTTGGCGTTCACCTCCTCGGCCGCGCCACGCGGCAGGTTGCCGAGCTGAAAGGGGCCGTAGGCGGTGCGAATCAGGCGGTTCACCGCCAGGCCCAGATGCTGCATCACCCGCCGAATCTCACGGTTCTTGCCCTCCTGCAAGGCGACCGTCAGCCAGGCATTGGCGCCCTGGCGGCTGTCCAGCCCGGCCTGGATCGGGCCGTAGCGCACCCCTTCCACCGTCAAGCCCTGGGCCAGGGTCGCCAGCGTCCGCTCATCCACCGCGCCGTGCACCCGCACGCGGTAGCGGCGCAGCCAGCCATTCGCCGGCAATTCCAACTGGCGCGCCAGGGCGCCGTCATTGGTCAGCAGCAGCAGCCCTTCTGACGTCAGGTCGAG
Organism: uncultured Paracraurococcus sp.; assembly: GCA_903896535.1. Classification (GTDB taxonomy): domain Bacteria; phylum Pseudomonadota; class Alphaproteobacteria; order Acetobacterales; family Acetobacteraceae; genus CAITYE01. Next base: position 3,601 of record CAITYE010000366.1, on the reverse strand, counting down.
CCGCCCGATCGAGACCAGCCGCGGCAGCCCCGCTGGCAGTTCCTCGAAGACCGTGGTGCGGCCGCGCTCATCGCGGTGGGTGGTCACCAGGCCGGCGGGCTTATGGTAGCGGAACAGGCGCGTGCGCTCCGGCGCCGCGACCGGGCGCCCGCCTACCGTCAGCACGTCGCCCGGTTGCACAAAGGTGGCGGGCGAGGACACCACCTGCCCGGCCAGCTTCACCTTGCCCTCGGCGATCAGCTTTTCCGCATCGCGGCGAGAGGCGATGCCGGCCCGTGCCAGATATTTGGCGATGCGCTCGCCGCGGCCGGCAGTCTCCTCCGGCGCGGCGAGATCCTCGGTCTCAGCCACGGCAGGCTTCGATGAAGCCGCGGAAGATCAGCGGATCGCCGGGATCCACGGCATATTCCGGGTGCCATTGCACGCCAAGCGCGAAGCGATAGCCGGGATGCTCCAGCCCCTCCACCACGCCATCGGGGGCCAGCGCATTCACCCGCGCGCCCGCACCCGGCGTCGCCACGGCCTGATGATGCGCGCTGTTCACGGCCATGCGGGTGCGGCCGGTGATCCGATGCAGCAGCGTGTCCTCGGCGACCTCGATCTCGTGCCCCGGGCCGGTGCGCGGCGTCGGCTGTTCATGCGCCAGCGCCTCGGCCACCGCATCCGGAATGTGCTGGATCAGCGTGCCGCCAAAGGCGACCGCCAGCAGCTGCTGACCACCGCAAATGCCAAGCACCGGCATGTCGCGCCCCAGCGCAGCGCGCGTGACCGCCAGTTCGAAATCGGTCCGGCCGGGTTTGAGCGTGACCGTGGGGTGCACCGCCTCCTCGCCCCACAGCGCGGGATCGACATCGAAGGCCCCACCGGTGACCAGCACGCCGTCCAGCCGTTCGAGATAGGCCAGTGCCAGTTCGGGGTGATGCGGCAGCGCCACTGGCAAGCCGCCGGCCTCGATCACCGCGGCGAAGTAGTTCTGCCGCAGCGCGTACCAGGGCAGCTTGGACCAGCCGCCGGCCGGCTCCGAATCGAGGGTCAGACCGATGAGGGGGCGCTTGGACATGTCGCTTGCTAGACCCGGCTACCCTGAGAGGACAAGCTCAGATGGAGGAGAGCGGCATGCCGGAGGCCATCGCGATCGCCCTGGAGGAAGCCCGCGCGGCCGCAGCCCGCGGCGAAGTGCCGGTCGGCGCCGTGATCACCGATGCCACCGGCGCCGTCCTCGCCCGCGCTGGCAATGAGGTGGAGGCCCGCGCCGACCCCTCGGCGCATGCCGAATTGCTGGCATTGCGCGCCGCCGCCGCCGCACGGGGGACGAAATGGCTGGCCGATTGCACGCTGACGGTGACGCTGGAGCCCTGCCCGCTCTGTGCCCAGGCGGCCAGCCTGTTTCGGGTGAAGCGGCTAGTCTTCGGCGCCTATGACCCGAAATCGGGCGGGGTCGAGCACGGCGCGCGCGTCTTCAGCGCCGCCTCCTGCCACCACCGCCCCGAAGTGATCGGCGGCCTGCGAGAGGGCGAATGCGCGGCGCTGCTGCGCGGGTTCTTTGCGGCGCTGCGTCAGCCTTGACGCGCGGGGCGGTCGGGCTCGGCAACCTCGCCAGGGGGCGGCTCATCCGGCAAGGCGGCGCCGGCCGGTGCGGCGCTGCCGGCGAGGCTGGCGCCAAGCAGGATGCGGCGAAGGAAGTCCGGCCAAGCGGCGGCGCGGCGATCCCGCCCCGAACCGGTGCCCTTCCCCACTCCGCTTTCACCCGCTTGCTGCGGCATTTTCCGGCCCCTTTGCCTATAATGCCGATGTAGAGAGAAGTTGTGGCGCGAGTAGGGCGGCAATAATACCATTTGTTTCCAGGAGGCGGCATTTCCTTGGCAAGAGGTAAATCTTTCGTGAACCAGTCTGCCCGCCCGATCGCACCCGCCGGTATTACCCGGCGTGGCCTGCCCGGCCTGCTCCTCGCCGCGCCTGCCAACGCGGCCGAGCCGCCCGCAACCGCCCCTTGGCCTACCCGGCCGGTCCGCATCCTGCTGGCCTATCCGCCCGGCGGCAGCACGGATGTGCTGGCCCGCGCACTCGCCGAACGCCTGGCCACCGCCATCCCCGGCCCCGGCTTCGTGGTGGAGAACCGGCCCGGTGGGGCGGCCGTCGTCGGGACGCTGGCCGCGGCGCAAGCGGCGCCGGATGGCTACACGCTGGCGCTGGGCAACAACCAGACCCATGCCGCCAATGCCGCCATGGTGCCGAACCTGCCCTATCGGCCGGTCGAGGATTTCGCCCCCATCGGCCGGCTGGCGGCGGTGCATCACGCCCTGGTCGTGCCGGCCACGGCACCGAACCGCACGCTGGCCGCGCTGATCGCCCGCGGCCGGACGGAGCGGCTGACCTACGCCTCCTCCGGGATCGGCTCAGCCAGCCATGTGATCGCCGAAAGCCTGGTGCAGCGAGAGGGGCTGCAGGCGACGCATGTGCCCTATCGCGGCGGCGCCCAGGCGGTCACCGACACCATGGCCGGGACCGTCGATTTCTTCGTCTCGACCTGGCCGCAAGTGACGGCCCTGGTGCAGGAGGGGAAGCTGCGGGCGCTGGAGATCGGCGCCCCCGCGCGCCGTCCCGAAGCCCCCGCGGTCCCGACGGCCATCGAGGCCGGGGCGCCCTATCTGGCCGTCGATGCCTGGTTCGGGCTCTGGGCGCCGGCGGGCACGCCGGAGCCGATCCTCGATCGGCTGGCGGCGGCGCTGCCGCCGATCCTGGGCGATCCCGCCTTCGCCGCCCGGCTGGGCCAGCTTGGCTATGCCCCGGCACCGCTCACCGGGCCGGCCTTTGCCGCCTTCCAGCAGGCCGAGGTCGCCCGCTGGCGCGAGCTGATCGCGCTCACCAAAATCCGCATTGAGGGATAGCGCCATGTGGACCCTGTTCCATTCGCCCGGCAGCTGCGCCATGGCCAGCTTCATCGCACTGGAAGAAGCCGGCGCGCCCTATCGCGTGCAGCGCGTGAACTTCGCCGCCAGCGAGCAGCACGCGCCCGCGTATCGCGCGATCAACCCCAAGGGCCGGGTGCCCACCTTGGCGACCGAGCGGGGTATCCTGACGGAGACGCCGGCGATCCTCGGCTTCATCGCCGAAAGCTGCCCCGCCGCGGGGCTGCTGCCCGTGGGCGACCCCTGGGCGGTGGCCCAGGCGCAGAGCTTCAACGCCTATCTCTGCGCAACCGTGCATGTGAACCACGCGCATGGCCGGCGCGCCGCGCGCTGGACCGATGACACGGCGGCGCAGGCGGCGCTGGCGGCCTATGTGCCGACCACCATGGCCGCGGCCTTCGCGCTGATCGAAGCGGGGATGCTGCAGGGCCCCTGGGTGCTGGGAGAGCGCTTTTCGGTCTGCGACCCCTACCTGTTCACCATCGCCTCCTGGCTGGAAGGGGATGGCGTGCCGCTCGCCTCCCTGCCCCGGGTCGCGGCGCATTTTGCGCGCATGCAGGAACGGCCGTCCGTCCAAAAGGCCCTGGCCTTTACCGGCTGAGAGCCGCGGACCTTTGAGCATGCTGCGTTCACCTGCGTTCACGCAGCCCGCTCTAGCATGTGTTGGATCGCGCGATGCAGCGCCTTCGGCG
>CAITYE010000365.1 GCA_903896535.1 uncultured Paracraurococcus sp. | reverse complement strand
GATGATCTCATCGATGCGGTGATTGGCGGTCTCGATATCGACCAGCTTGCCCTTGGCCTGATCGAGCGCCAGCCGCTGCGCATCGACGTTCAGCGCCAGCCGCGCCAGGGTCAGCCGGCCGAGCGCGGTGGTCTCCGCGGGCTGGGCCAGCGGCGAGCGGCCGGGCGCTACGGCCTCCGCCAGACGCCGGCGCGTGGCATCGACGTCCCAGCTGCCATCCGGCTCGCGGGTGATGCGGCCGGAACGCTCGGCGCGAAGTATTGCCGTGTGCGAGACGCCGAGGCGGCGAGCCAGTTCGCGGGCGGAAGGAGTGCGTTCCAGCGTGGTCTCCCGAGGGGGTGGAACGGGGGGGCGAGGCGTTCCAGGTGTTCCACTGAAATGGCGGATAGCTGCGGGTTTCCATCGGGTGGAACGGGTGGAAACCATTTTTTGCGGCTGTCGCTAGCGGGCTTGCGCGACGCCGCATCCCGCAGACAGTATTCGCAGGAAGGAACCAAGTATTAGAAATGCGTATTACTTATCTATCCAAGTAAGTCGTTCAAAGCGACGTCTTTGGTTTTACTTATCCTTGGCCTTCCCTTCTTTGCCGCCGGCTTGAGTTCTGACGGTGTAGTCGGCGCACTCGCAACCAAACCTCCCGTCCGCAGTTCTGCAGCGTGCTCAACCTCTACCGCAGGTGGATTGCGCGCCGCCAGAGGGGGAATTGTAACAGCGGGAGCCGCAGGCGACACGCTCTCAGACGCCGCGCGCTGCTGCGCATGCCGCGCCCGCACAACAGCCTCGACCGCGCCTTCCAGCGCGGCATGCACCAGCCCTGCGTGGCGCAACGCCGCAGCATCGCTCCGATCAACATCGGCTTGCTGTTCCGCGGCGTCGGTCACGCCAACGAGCAAGTGCTCATGCAGCTCTGTCAGCCGCTCCAGCACCACCTCCGAATCTGCCGTGCCATCGCCGCCGAGCCACCCCGCGACGATGGCCTCGACCTCCCGCTCCATCCGGGCTGGCCTGACGCCGCGCCCGGCCAGGTCCGCCAGCCGCGCCATGGCGCCCTCGACCGGGTTGGTCCGCCGCCGGTTGCTGCTCATTGCCCTGCCTCGTCCGTGCTGACGGGTAAGGTAGTGTGTTCCTTATCCGTTCTCAACCACCGTCACGCCACCCGCTGCCGCGGCGCCAGCCGGAAATGCCCGGCCAGCACCGCCAGCGTCGCCACCAGGATACCCTGGGCCTGTGGCGGGGCGACGGACCGCCCGCCCCAACCCTGGCGCATCGCCCATTCCCGGACTGACATCTCGAGGCCAAGGACGTGCCAAGCGCAGGAGGCTGCTGCGCTGCCGTGTCCGCCCAGGGCATCGATCGCCTCTGCCAGCCGGTGACGGGCGTTGACCTGGCTCTCGGTGCCCGTGCGGCCCGCGGTGCTGCCGGCAAGACGGATCAACTGCGAGGTGCTGATGCCGTCCAGTGCGGCCAGCCGGAAGGTCGTCCGGAAGATGCAGCCGGCCTCGTGCATGTCCGGCGTGATCGTGCCGTTGGCTAGCATCTGGCCGAGCGTATCGACGACGCGCCGGTGCTGGACCGGCGTGCCGTTCTCGGGATCTGCGTCGCGCATCGGCTCCGAGATATCGCCATGCTGCAGCCGCCACCGCGACGGTTTTGCAAGGTCCTCGCGCGGCTGGGTCGAGCGTTTGTTCTTGCGCTTAGCGGCCATGGCTCGTGCCTCCCTGTCGACGCCCCCAGCGCCGGTTTGCCTCGTTGGTGATGGCCTGGCGCAGCCAGGGGTCGGTGATGTCGTCGACCGCGATCGCTGCGACGCCGTGCCGGTGCCAGGCGGCGGCGCGCATGCTTTCGAGCTCGTGGCCATGCATCGGGCTGCGCGTTCCGCGATCGAGCGACGAGCGCAGCCGCGGTGGGGCAAAGGCGATGCTCATGCCGCACCGCCCTGGGGCTCAGTCGCCCAGAGCAGGATTGCGATGGCGTCCGCCTCGTTGTCATCGGCGGGGGCAAAGCCTCGGGCTTTGACGGCGGCGATCATCGCGGCCTTGTCGGCATTGCCCTTGCCCGTGGCGTAGCGTTTGATCGTGCCGACCGGGACGCCCTCGTAGGGGATGGCTTCCTGCTCGCACCAGGCAGTTAACGTGGCGAGAAAGCCGCCATAGACATGTGAGCTATCCGTACTCGCGTGCCTCCGCACTTCCTCGAACACGATCCGCGCCAGGCCGTTGGAGAGCTGTCCGACTTCATCGAGCCAGCCGCGAAACCGCAGAAACCGCATTCCGCCGCCCTCAAAGCGGCTCGGCTTGAAGGACATCGTGCCGGAGGTGATGCCGGTGGCTGGGCCGCGCAGGGCCCATCCGGTGGTGGTGCCGAGATCGAGCGCCAGGGTGGCGTGGCGACGGGTGGTGCTGGGTCGCGGTGTCGTGGCGGGCGGCCCACTTGCCAGGGCTTCGGGCATGGGGAGAGTCAGCAGAGCCATGATGGCCTCCGAAAGGGGACGGTCGTGGTGAGGGCGGCGACGGTTGGGTTCTTGGCGGAGCACGCCGTCGTCGCCCGGCTTTTTGGGGATGGGCCGGCTATCGGGGTGGGCCGGTGCTGTGCGGAGGCTGCCCATGGCCTCTCACGCAGGCTGATCGGGGGCGCTGTCCCATCCAGGGGGCCGACCTGGTCCAACGCAGGGCAGGCGAGATGGGACTAATTATGTGTCTAATCAGTGCGTTAAGAGCGCGCGTCCCAACGTCCCAACCTGGGGCGACCCCTCCTAAACCTATAAGGGAAATATATGTCTGCCCTGACCCATACCTTCTGTATTTAGGTTTCACACCCGTTGGGACGGTTGGGACGTTGGGACACCAGTCGGCAAGCGTCTGAATTACGGTCGATTTTTCCCGACCCAACCTCAGCGCCGGGGTTGGGACGTGACGGGTATGTTGGGACAGCAGCGCGGCAGCCGTCATGACGCATTGCCGTCCGGCCGCGGGGCCCGATATCGCCATTCCCGCGTGCCGCGATCCTTGGCGTGTATGCTCGACTTGTACCGCTCCCATTTCCTGGCCTTCAGGAAGCTGGAGACGCGCATCTGATCCGCCCGGGTCCATTTCGCCGGTTCGATGCTGAGCGCCTGTTCCAGGACTTCGCCGACGGAGACGTCCGTCAGTGGCTTCGGGCGGGGCACGTAGCGGTCCTGCCAATCATCGTAGCCAGCAAAGCCGACATTCACGCTGCGACGCTCTGAGACCAGCCATCGCTCGATCAGCGCATCCCAGGCATCCGGCTCGTAGCGCGCCTCCTGCTCTGCTGTGGCGGAGGCGATGAGGTCGCGATCCTCCAGCCACCACGGCGCGCCGGCGTTGAACCGGGTGACGGCCTCGGCCCAGAGCTGGTCCCGGTCGCGGTGCAGCCCGTCGAGGTCGATCACGCCGCAGCGGAGCGGCCAAAAGCGCCGATTGCCGGTCTCGTCACGCAGGTAGGTGTCTGGATTGACGCTGCCGGCAAAGACGCATTGCCGCGGCACGGTGACCACGTAGCGCTCATAGGGCGGCCGGTACCGGTCGGAGGTGCGCGTCAGGAAGGCCTTGATGCGCGACACCTCCGCCCTGCCGATCGCGTCGAGCTCGGCCATCTCGATGATCCACACGCCCCGCATCTGCTGCGCAGCGTCCTTCGAGCCGATCTCCGCCAATTCGTCGGTGAACCAGGCATCGGAGGCGAGGACCTTCAGTGCCGTCGATTTCCGGATGCCCTGCGGCCCTTCCAGGATCAGCATGTGGTCGGCCTTCGCGCCGGGTCGCATGATCCGGGCGACGGCGGAGATCATCCACAACGAGGCGATGGCCCGGTTCAGCGGTGTGTCGGCGGCGCCGAGATAGGTCACCGCCCATGCGTCAAGGCGCGGCGTGCTGTCCCAGACGAGCGCGGTGAGATAGTCCCGCACCGGATGGATGCGGATATTCCGCGCGACCGCCACGACGCTGCGGCCCACGACGTTGGGGGGCACGTTGATCTCGTGGCGCTGGAGCCATTCGGCGCAGCGGACATCGTCCGCATCGCCCCATGCCCGCGGCAGGGTGCTGGTGGCGGACTCCCATGGCAGTTCGCGGGTGACCAGGATCTCCTGGGCGAACTCGTCGAATACGAGGACGCCGGCAAAGGCTCCGTCGAGCGACAGGGCGGTGATGACATTCGCCTCGTTCCGCTCGGGCGTGCCGCCGGGGTCGAGCCGCAGCAGAGAGGCCCAGCGCGGCCGCACTGGCGCCTGGTTCACATCGCCGGTGGTGTTGACGCGCCGGCGTAACTCGCCGAGCTGCTTCTCCAGAATCGAGACGGCGATGCCGGTCGCGGTTTTGATGGCGCCAAGCACCTGGCGCTCCGGTAGCGGTTCGAGGCGGAGGGTAACGAGCCGTCCCAGCAGCTGTGAGAGCGGCCCCATCTCCGGCGGGTTGGTGAGCGTGGCCGCAACCGCCAGCAGCTCCTCGGCCGTGGCAGGTGGCGGGGCCTGCCCGGCAGGGCTTGGCTCAGAGGCATAATCGTCGGCCGTCACGCCATGCTGCAGGTCGTCGTTGAAGTCGTCGCCATGCAGCGGCGCGATGATCCTGGAGGGGATATCGGCCAGGTTCAGCTGGTCCGCCAGCGTGGCGGCAGCCTGCATGCCCGGCAGCCCAGCATCGGCAAAGATGGTGACGTGGCTGGTACCGGCCGGCCATCGCCACCGGCGCAGCCCATCCGCGGAGAGCGCTGCCATGGTCGGTATGGCAAAGATTGCCTGCGCCGAGAGCGCGGTCTCGATGCCCTCGGCGACGCCGATCCGGCCATCATCGGGGAATGGCGCCAGACGGACGGCGCCGCCCGCGATCGGCCCGAGCATCTTCTTGCCCGGCGGGGCCTTCGCGGTGCCGTCATCCAGCAGATAGGTCCGATGGATCCCGCCGGTGGGCTCACCGGCGCCATCCCGGGCGACTGCGACCATCCCAGCCCAGCCACGCTTGGTCTCGAAATCCGGGAGGTCCGGGTGGAACAGCAGGTCGGCGCTGTCCGGCACTGCCAGGCCACGGCTGTGGAGATAGGTCTCGGCCACCGTCCCGGCGAGCGGCTGGCAGCCCTCCAGCAGCCGCGCCACCTCACGGCTATGGTCCGGGCGCGGCTCCTGCGGCCGCGGCCTGGGCGCCGGCTGGTCCATGTGGGCAAGCCGGGCGGCCTCGGCAAAGAGCCGCGACTCCGTCAGCCCCGTCGCGTGGTAGACCATGTCGATCGGCCCGGCGCTTTCGCCGGTGGCGTAATCGAACCCCCATCCCGCAAAGCGGCCTTCGAGGTGGAGGACACAGGAGCCCTCACCCCGGGGACGCCGGCCTGACAGGTCGGCGCAGCGGAGCGTCTTGCGGTCGGGGGCGCGGACCGCCTGCGGGAACAGTGCCGGCAGCCAATCCCGCGCCGTATCCGCCAGCCTGCGGCGGACCTCCGCCAAGTCGTGCCGAACCGGCAGCAGAGGTCCGATATCATTGAGATCGATCAGCGCGGGCGCCGCGCTGGCCGATACTGACATGGCGCTGGGCGCCGAATCCGGTCCAGTGTTCATGCGATGATCACGAGCCCCCATTCGGCTCTCGTGATGGCGGTGTAGAGCCATCGGTTGCGATCTAGTGCTGTGCGGCCGAGGCCATCGTCCCACACCAGGGCTGTTGGGAACTGGCTTCCCTGCGCCTTGTGACCCGTAATGGCCCAGCCATAGGTCGCCTCGGTCAGCGGGCGCTTGGTCTTCCAGTCGCGGTCATGCCGGTGCTTATCAAAGGCGACATGGTCCTCGAAATGCCCCTTGTAGATACGCAGCCTGCCGCGGCTGCCGCCCTGCTGTGGCGGCCCGACGCGATTGCCGTCCTCATCGGTCACCACCGCCGAGAAGTAGTGGCTCGCTTCGTCCACGACTTCGTCGAGCGTGAGGAACATGCCGTTGATCAGCCCGAGGTCGTTCTGGTTCTTGAGGCAGACGATCTTCTCGCCGGGGCCGGTCGGCAGACAGCCGGGCCCAAACCCCGCGGCCCGGCGCATGGCGTTGTTCAGCTGCAGGCGGGTGGCGTTCATGCCACAGATGACCTGGCCGCCGCGGAGCGCCTGTTCCGGCGTCACGTCGCCTTTGCGCATTTTCCAGACATGGGTGTCGTACTGCCCGAAGCCGATCGGCACGCCCTCTCGGGCCATCGTGGCGAGGCGGATGATCGCGCTCTCCGCGGCCTGGCGGTGGATCTCGGTGAGCATGATGTCCGGCGCATCCTTGGTGAAGGCGCCTTCGCCCTGGATGGGCGGTAGCTGGCCGGGGTCGCCCAGCACCAGGATGGGCTTCCCGAAGCTCATCAGGTCCCGCGCCATCTCCTCGCCGACCATCGAGACCTCATCAAGGACGATGAGCTTGGCATGTGCCGCGTCGCTCTTGGGGTTCAGCGCAAAGCGCGGGCGCTTCATATCGGAGACAGCCTGGCGCATGGCCTCGATCGTCGCCTCGGCTGTGGTGCGATCGAAGCCCGAGAGCTGCCGCGCGCTGGCCATCGCCTCGGTGATCTTCTTCTCGGCGGCCTCGACTTCCTCCTCGGTTGCCTCGATGACGCTGTAGATCAGGCTGTGGATGGTGCGTGCTGGCGTGCCCTTGCGGCGCAGGACCAGCGCGGCCTTGCCGGTGAAGGTGGCGGTGACAACCCCCGGTACGCAGCCCTCACCATCGCCGTCGGCGCGATGCGGCTCGAGGTCCAGCTCCTCCAGCGCAAAGCGCAGCACGGTCGATTTTCCGGTGCCGGCATAGCCGAACAGGCGAAACACCTGCTGGTTGTCGGTATGGTACTCGAACCAATCCCGGATGGCTGCGATGGCCCGGTGCTGGGTGTCGGAGGGGGTGATATCGCTGGTCATGCGGCGCTCCCAAGTTCGATTCGGTAGTCCTTGACCACGCCACCGCGGGCTGGGTCGCCCACCGCGCATTCCCGCACGAAAACCCGCTGCCCATTGTTCAGCGTGCGCCAGTGTCCGCGACGGATGTGCCAGCGCGGGGAGGCATGCGTGCCACCAGCTGGTTCGGACTGCTTGAGAATGTTGCCGAGGTCGATCGTGGCGACCCGGTAGCTCCAGCCGCTGACACCGTGCTTTGCCAGCATGGATCGGCGTAGCCGCGTGACCTGTATTTCCTTGTTGCAGGCTTCCGCCATGATCAGCGCTGTCGCGCGCCTGATCATTCCGTGGATCACAGTGGAAATATCTTCCTCGTTGAGAGACTTCGCGCTGGGGTTTAGCTCGCAGGTTCCTGATCCATCCGGCTCATACCGCGCGTGGCAAAGTGCGTCGGTCCACCGCTTGTGAATGGGGGTCCGCGCAAAGAGAAAGGCGTGGATCACATGCTCCCGCTCGGTCGCGTAGATGACGCTGGACCGATGGCCGTGCTCCGCATCAATGATCTCAAAGATGACCTCGCTGTGCGGTAGCCTCAGCTGGTCGACACCTATCGTGCGCGTCAGGAAAGCCGCGTCATCAGCGTCAAAGGCGTTCTGGTCAGGAAAGACATAGATCGGCGCTGCAGCCAGTCCCCTGAGAAGGCTGTGACGCCAGAAGGGCGGTCGATTCAGTGCGACCAGCCGTTTGAGGTCGTAGGCAGCGGGAATGCCTTGGATCATGTCACTGGTCATGGATTGCTCTCCCAGCAGCGGGTTGCGTAAGGACAGAAGCGGCAGAGGTAGAAGTCGCGGTTCTGGGCGATGCGCGGTGGCAGTTCGCCGGCGTCGGCGGCGCGCAGGACCCGCACGGCCTTATCGGAAAGTTCCTGGGCGAATGCCGCTTCCAACGCGAAGAGCTCATGGTGGAGCTCCTGCGTGTCCTTGTTCACCACAGTGAACAGGCAGTGCTGCAAATCCATGTATGCCATGTAGAGGTGTGCCTGAGCCCAATAGACCGGGCGCCAACGTTGCAGCCCAATCTTTGCGAACTCGGACCATGACCGCGCGGCGGCTGATTTGTGCTCCCAGAGAACAGGCAGTGGGATACCGAGGTCCGGCCCGTTGACGATGACGCCGTCGATGTGGCCGCGAACACGCCCCCCGGCCGCCGCAAAGCCAAACTGATCCCCATTTCGCTTGTGGGTGCGGAGATCAAATCCGGCCAGCTTCAGCCAACCGACCGACAACTCCTCGTACACATGTCCTGCATCGAAAATGCGAAGCAGACGGCCATCTGGCTCACGGCCCCTGTCCACTGGCGCGCCGGTGAACTCGAACAGCAGCTTACGCTCGCAGGGCTCCCCGATCCTCGAAGCGCCGAGATAGTCGCGTTTCACCTGGGCGGTACGCTTGGCCACGAGCGCCGCATTGATGAGCACGTTGATATGGGTGCTGACTTCCGAACGCCTGATGCTGGTGCCGTATAGGAAGCCGGAGCCGGCGTTCAGATCCATCATCATGCCGTGAGTTTCCATGTCAGCCTCCTGACGATGAAATCCACGTTGCTGGCGCTGACGCTGAATTCGCGTCCCAGAACATGGTGCGGTGCTGGGTCATGAAGCGCGAGCCAGCGGATTGCGCGCACTCGGTGCTGATCCAGTTTCCTTCTGGTCTGACGGTCACCATGCGCGTGTCGCCGTTTGGCGATCATGTCCGCCATGTTGTCCTGGTGCGTTCCGAGGAAGAGGTGTGCTGGGTTTGTGCACGCGGGGTTGTCGCAGCGGTGCAGGACGTGCAGGTCGTTGGGGATCAGACCTCTCGCCAGCTCATATGCGACACGATGCGCATAGAGCTTTTTGCCCCGGAGGATGTTTCCCTCCGGCTCACCTCCGATCTGGCCAGAGCCGTTCTTCTTGATCGAGCCCCGCCATGGCCAGCAGTCGGTCGGACCGCGCCTCTCAACCTTTGCCCAGAAGCGGTTTTCCAGGCCGCGCTTCGTGCGTCGCTGGATTGCGCGTGGGAGGGTGTGGCTCGCATTTTCTTCGTCGGGCTGCATGCTCATCCTCAAAAGGGAATGTCGTCGCTCATCGGATCCCGCTCGGCGGCTTGGCGCTGCATCGAGGCATGGAAGCCGTCGATGCAGGCCTCGATCAGCCGATCGATTTCGGCGGCGCTGCGGTTGTGAAAGGGCGCCATGAGGTCCAGCTCTGCCAGCACCTCGGCAAAGGGCCGGCGGGCGTCCTTGATCGCCCGCTCCTCCATGGCGGTCTTGTCGATCACGCCACCCCTCCGCTGGGCGAGGGCGCCGCCGGCCTCGCAGCACCGCATCGAGCAAAAGCGGTAGTGCGGGACCTCGCCCAACTGCATGCCATGGACGTAGCCAAAGCCCCGCGTCTGCCGGCTGCAGAGGGCGCAGGTGAGCCGGCGGACCTGATCGGCCGGGGTGCTGCCGCCAATCCGCGGCCGCTGGGTAGCGGCCGGCGGACGGGACGGTGCCTGGCGCCAGCGGCGGCGGGCCATGGCGGCATCAGCCGTTCAGCCAGCTAGGGCCGTCGGTGGCGGGCGCCGGCGGTGCGGTCGGGGCGGCGGCGG
>CAITYE010000364.1 GCA_903896535.1 uncultured Paracraurococcus sp. | reverse complement strand
GATGCCTGGCCTTCGTCAATCCTGGTACCCCTGGCCCTATGTCGAGGGCTGCACGCTGGAGGAGGCGGGGAATGAGCTCTCCTTCCTGGCCGTTGGTGCCTATGGCAAGGCGCTGCCACCGCAGAATGGCGGGCCGCTGCGCCTGCATCAGCCCTGGAAATATGGCTTCAAGGCCGGCAAGTCGCTGGTTCGCATCACCCTAACCGACCAGCGCCCGAAAAGCTTCTGGGAGGAGATCCAGCCGCAGGAATACGGCTTCTGGGCGAATGTGAATCCCGCGGTCGGGCATCCACGCTGGAGCCAGGCCCAGGAGCGGGTGCTGGGCAGCGGGGAGCGGATTCCGACCCAGCTCTTCAACGGCTATGGCGAATGGGTGGCGGGGCTCTACAGCCAGTTGCAGAAAGAGCGCCTCTGGACCTGATCGTCGCCCAGAAGGCCCGGTTCTGGAGCGGGATGCGTTGAGGCGGAATCGCCGAACAGGATGCGTGAACGAATACGAACGCATCTTGCTCTAGACCCGTCGCACCGCGTAGTCCCCTGCGCGCAGCGCCGCGAGGATTCCCTCACCCTGGGCGGCATCGCGCACCTCGACCATCAGATACAGCTCGGTGCTCTGGACGGTCGGGGCGTTGAACAATTGCTGGTGCTGCACCTCGATGACATTGCCACCGAGGGCCGCAATTCGCGCGGCGATATCGGCCAGCATCCCCGGCCGGTCTGGAATGTCGAACCGTAGCCGCAGCATCCGCCCGTCGCGCAACAACTGCCGCAGCAGCACGTTGGACAGCGCCCGCGCGTCGATATTGCCGCCGCAGACCGGCAGGCCGGTCGGCTTGCCGGCGAAGCGCGCCGGATGTTCCAGCACCGCGGCGAGCGCTGCCGCGCCGGCGCCTTCGGCGACCACCTTCGCGCCCTCGGCCAAAAGGGCGATCGCCTGTTCGACCGCACGTTCGGAGACGACAAGGATTTCGATCCCGTGCTCGCGCAGCCAGCGGAAGGGCAGCTCACCGACATCGCGCACCGCGATCCCTTCGGCGATGGTCGGCCCGCCGACACTGATCGGCCGGCCGGCAAGGCGCTGGGCCATCGCTGGATAACCCTCTACCTCGACACCATAGATGGCGATGCGGGGCTTGAGGGCGAGCGCCGCGGCGGCGCAGCCGGTCAGCAGCCCGCCGCCGCCAACGGGGATCGCCAGCGCCGCGATGTCTGGCGCGTCCTCCAGCATCTCGAGCGCCAGCGTCCCCTGGCCGGCGATCACCGCGGCATCATCGTAGGGGTGGATAAAAATGAGCCCTTCGGCTGTGGCGAGATGATGGGCATGGGCCGCGGCCTCGGCCAATGATTCCCCATGCAGCACGACCTTGGCGCCCCAGGCCTCCGTCCGCACGACCTTGGTCGCCGGAGTGAACCGCGGCATGACGATGGTTGCGGCAATGCCGGCGAGCGCGGCGTGTCTCGCCACCGCCTGGGCATGATTGCCGGCCGACATTGCGATGACGCCGGCGGCCCGCTCAGCGGCGGCGAGCTGGGCGATGCGATTGGCCGCGCCGCGTTCCTTGAAGGCGCCGGTCGGCTGCAGGTTGTCGAGCTTGAGGAACAGCTCGGTGCCGAGCAGGCGCGAGAGCGCAGGGCAG
>CAITYE010000363.1 GCA_903896535.1 uncultured Paracraurococcus sp. | reverse complement strand
GATGCCTGGCCTTCGTCAATCCTGGTACCCCTGGCCCTATGTCGAGGGCTGCACGCTGGAGGAGGCGGGGAATGAGCTCTCCTTCCTGGCCGTTGGTGCCTATGGCAAGGCGCTGCCACCGCAGAATGGCGGGCCGCTGCGGCTGCATCAGCCCTGGAAATATGGCTTCAAGGCCGGCAAGTCGCTGGTTCGCATCACCCTGACCGACCAGCGCCCGAAAACCTTCTGGGAGGAAATCCAGCCGCAGGAATACGGCTTCTGGGCGAATGTGAACCCCGCGGTCGGGCATCCGCGCTGGAGCCAGGCCCAGGAGCGGGTGCTGGGCAGCGGGGAACGCATTCCGACCCAGCTCTTCAACGGCTATGGCGAATGGGTGGCGGGGCTCTACAGCCAGTTGCAGAAAGAGCGTCTCTGGACCTGATCGTCGCCCAGAAGGCCCGGTTCTGGAGCAGGATGCGTTGAGGCGGAATCGCCGCAGGCGCTTGAACCCGCGACCCAATAAACGACAGAGCGGGGGGCACGAGCGAACGCGAACGCATCGCGCTCTAGACCCGTCGCACGGCGTAATCCCTTGCCCGCAGCGCCGCAAGGATAGCCTCTCCCTGAGCGGCGTCGCGCACCTCGACCATCAGATACAGCTCGGTGCTCTGGACGGTCGGGGCGTTGAACAATTGCTGATGCTGCACCTCGATGACATTGCCGCCGAGGGCCGCAATTCGCGCGGCGATATCGGCCAGCATCCCTGGCCGGTCAGGAATATCGAACCGTAGCCGCAGCATCCGCCCGTCGCGCAACAACTGCCGCAGCAGCACGTTGGACAGTGCCCGCGCATCGATATTGCCGCCGCAGACCGGCAGCCCGGTCGGCTTGCCCGCAAAGCGCGCCGGATGTTCCAGCACCGCGGCCAGCGCTGCTGCGCCGGCGCCTTCGGCAACTACCTTCGCGCCCTCGGCCAAAAGGGCGATCGCCTGTTCGACCGCGCGTTCGGAGACGACAAGGATTTCGATCCCGTGCTCGCGCAGCCAGCGGAAGGGCAGCTCTCCGACATCGCGCACCGCGATCCCTTCGGCGATGGTCGGCCCGCCGACACTGATCGGTCGGCCGGCAAGGCGTTGGGCCATCGCCGGATAACCCTCCACCTCGACACCATAGATGGCGATGCCGGGCTTGAGGGCGAGCGCCGCGGCGGCGCAGCCGGTCAGCAGCCCGCCGCCACCGACTGGAATTGCCATCGCCGCTATTGCCGGCGCGTCCTCCAGCATCTCGAGCGCGAGCGTGCCCTGGCCGGCGATGACCGCGGGATCATCGTAGGGGTGAATGAAAATGAGCCCTTCGGCCGTGGCGAGATGATGGGCATGGGCAGCGGCCTCGGCCAATGATTCCCCATGCAGCACGACCTTGGCGCCCCAGGCCTCCGTCCGCACGACCTTGGTCGCCGGGGTGAACCGCGGCATGACGATGGTTGCGGCAATGCCGGCGAGCGCGGCGTGTCTCGCCACCGCCTGGGCATGGTTACCGGCCGACATCGCAATGACGCCGGCGGCCCGCTCAGCGGCGGCGAGCTGGGCGATGCGATTGGCCGCGCCGCGTTCCTTGAAGGCGCCGGTCGGCTGCAGGTTGTCGAGCTTGAGGAACAGCTCGGTGCCGAGCAGGCGCGAGAGCGCAGGGCAG
>CAITYE010000362.1 GCA_903896535.1 uncultured Paracraurococcus sp. | reverse complement strand
GGCTTGATAAAGCCCCGGCGCGAAAGGGGCGTTCAGCGCCAGTTCGCGGCGCAGGAAATGTTCCCGCGCGGCGGGCGCGCTGAAGTCCAGGAAGCCCAGCTTGACCGCTTTCTTGAGCTTCCAGGCGGCCGCGGGGCCGACAAAAACGGCCGAGATATGGGTCTCGATCGGGGCCTTGCCGCTCATCGCACGGAGCAGCGCCGCGACCTCGGCCTGCTCCTCCGGGATCACGGGTAGAGCGCCTCGACCCGCCAGCCCGCCCCGTCGCGGATGAAGAGGTTCCGTTCATGCAAACGGAAGGGCATGTCGCGCCAGAACTCCAGCCGTTCGGGCAGCACCCGGAAGCCCGACCAGAACTCCGGGCGGGGAATCTCGCTCAGGCCGAATTTCAGGGTGTAGTCGGCCACCGCTTTCTCCAGCGCGAAGCGCCCTTCCAGCGGCCGGGATTGCCGGCTGGCCCAGGCGCCGATCCGGCTGCCGCGGGCGCGGGATGCGTAATAGGCATCCGCCTCGGCGGAGCTCACCGGCTCGATCGGGCCTTCGATGCGGACGCTCCGCTGCAAGGTCTTCCAGTGAAAGCAGAGGGCCGCGAAGGGGTTGGCGGTGAGTTCCCGCCCCTTGCGGCTTTCCAGATTGGTGTAGAACACGAAACCGCGGTCATCGACGCCCTTGAGCAGCACCATCCGGGCCGAGGGCCGACCCTCCGGTGTCGCGGTGGCGAGGCAGAGGGCGTTCGGATCGTTCGGCTCGCTCGCCGTCGCCTCCGTCATCCAGGCAGCGAAGCGGGCGAAGGGGTCGGCATCCGGCTGGGTCATGGCGGCGTCCTTGCTGGGTGCGCCGGCCGGCCCTGAACCCTTGCCCGCGCGGAGGGCATGTGCCACCACGCTTCTGCTCCCGCAACCGATCGAGACGCCGCGCACCATGTCAGAGGATTCGCTCGCCGACCCCCCGACCGGCACATTGCTGGCGGGCAAGCGCGGCCTGATCATGGGCGTCGCCAACGACCGCTCGATCGCCTGGGGCATTGCGCGGGCCTTGGCCGCGCAAGGGGCGCAGCTTGCCTTCACCTATCAGGGCGAGGCGCTGGAGAAGCGGGTGCGGCCGCTGGCCGAGAGCCTCGGCTCCGCGCTCGTGCTGCCCTGCGACGTGACCGACGAGCCTTCCGTGGATGCGGCCTTCGCCGCCATCAAGGAGGCTTGGGGGGGCATGGATTTCCTGGTCCATGCCATCGGCTTCGCCGATAAGCAGTTTCTGCGCGGCCGCTATCTGGACACGCCGCGCGAGGCCTTCCTCCAGGCACTCGACATCTCCTGCTATTCCTTCGTCTCGGTCAGCCAGCGGGCGGTCCCGCTGATGGGCCCGGGCGGGGCGCTGCTGACGATGAGCTATCTGGGTGCCGAGCGCGTCACGCCGCACTACAACGTGATGGGCGTGGCCAAGGCGGCGCTGGAGGCCAGCGTGCGCTACCTCGCCACCGATCTCGGCCCGGCGGGCATCCGGGTGAACGCCATCTCGGCGGGGCCGATCAAGACCCTGGCCGCCAGCGGCATCGGCGATTTCCGCTACATCCTGAAGTGGAACCAGTACAACGCGCCGATGCGGCGCAACGTGACCATCGATGATGTCGGCGGCGCCGCGCTCTATCTCCTCTCGGGCCTCGCCTCAGGCGTCACCGGCGAGGTGCACCATGTGGATTGCGGGTATCACGTGGTGGGGATGAAGGCCGAGGACGCGCCGGACATCAGCACGGTCTAGTCGCGTGTCCCACAACAGCTTCGGCCATCTCTTCCGCGTTACCACCTGGGGCGAAAGCCACGGCCCAGCCATCGGCTGCGTCATCGATGGCTGCCCGCCGCGAATCGCGCTGAGCGAAGCGGATATCCAGCCCTATCTCGACCTTCGCCGTCCCGGCCAGAGCAGCTTCGTGACGCAGCGGCAGGAGGCGGATGTCGTAAAAATCCTCTCGGGCGTCTTCGAGGGCATGACGACCGGCACGCCCATTGCGCTGATGATCGAGAATACCGATCAACGCAGCCGGGATTACGGCGAGATCGCCGAGCGCTTCCGCCCTGGCCATGCCGATCTGACCTATGAGCTGAAATACGGCATCCGCGATTATCGCGGCGGCGGCCGTTCCTCGGCGCGGGAGACGGCGATGCGCGTTGCCGCTGGTGCGGTGGCGCGCAAGGTGCTCGGCCCCGATATCAGCGTGCGCGGCGCGCTTGTGCAGATGGGCCCGGATGCCATCGACCGCGCCGCCTGGGATTGGGGGCAGGTTGGCCAAAACCCCTTCTTCTGTCCCGACCCCGGCGCCGCCGCGCGCTGGGAGGGTATGCTGGCCGCTGCGCGCAAGGCCGGCTCCTCGCTCGGCGCCGTGATCGAGGTGGTGGCCGAAGGCATCCCCCCCGGCCTCGGCGCGCCGATCTATGCCAAGCTCGATGCCGATCTCGCCGCCGCGCTAATGGGCATCAACGCGGTGAAGGGGGTGGAAATCGGTGAGGGTTTCGCCGCTGCCCGGCTGGCCGGTGAGGCCAATGCCGATGAACTTCGCATGGGCCCGGACGGCCGCGTGGCCTTCGCGGCCAACCATGCCGGCGGCATCCTGGGCGGTATTTCCACCGGCCAGCCGGTGGTGGCGCGCTTTGCCGTGAAGCCGACCTCCTCGATCCTGACGCCGCGCCGGTCCGTCGACCGCCAGGGTCGGGAGGTGGAGGTGGTCACCAAGGGGCGCCACGATCCCTGCGTTGGCATTCGCGCCGTACCGGTGGGCGAGGCCATGCTCGCGCTGGTGCTGGCCGACCACCTGTTGCGCCATCGCGCGCAGAACCCGGACGCGCCTTCCGAGGCACGGCTGCCGCGCAACTGAGCGGGCCGTGCCGCCTGAAACGGCGGACGGGGCGAAGGTTGCGGGATTTCTTGGTCGATCGACCAAATTGCGGCTTGACCCTCCAGGGCCGCGCTCGGTAACCGGACTTCTGGAGTTTCGCTCAGATGTCCCTGGCAGCCGCAGCACCCGATCGCCGCGTCCTTGACGCCTTTATCCGCCTGTGTGGTCCGCGCCTGTGGCGTGAGCGGCAGGCGGCACTTGGGCAAAGGACGCTGCCCGGCTCCTTCGCCGGCCGCGGCGCGCAACAGCGCCACGCCCTCGAACTGGTGCTTGGCCGGTTGCACGCCGGCAAGGCCGAGATCACCGGGGCGGAGCGCCGGCTGCTCGGCTTCGCGCGGCAGGCGGTGCAGCTGGCAGAGAGCCTGCCCGCCGCCCCGCGCGATCGGCTGCAGGCCTGCCTGTCGGCCGGCCTCAGCGGCCAGGGCACGCTGATCCCGCTGTTCCACCTGTTGCGGACCGCGGCCCGCGCGCGGGCGAAGGGCTTCGAGGTCAGCTTCCCGGGCCTGGCCGAAGGCACGCCCCATGACCTGCTGATCCGCCGCGACGGCAAGACCGCCACGATTGTCTGCGAGACCGTCTCGGCCGAGGAAGGCCGAGCGGTCCACCGCGGCGACTGGTGGACGCTGGTCGATGCCATCAACCCGGCCTTGCAGACCTGGCTTGCCGCCCATCCCGGCCGGTATCTGCTGAAGGTGACCTTGCCGGCCGGCCTGGCCGGGCCGGACCAGTTGGCGGCACTGCAGGCGCGCATTACCGCGCTGCTGGCCGAGGCCAAACGGCAGGATGAGGGGGCGGCGGCGATCCTCAAGCTCGATCCCCTGGTGCTGGCCGGGGCGCAGGCCGGCGAGGGGCCGCAGGGCCTGCCGGCGCAGTTGCGGGCCCAGTTCGGACCAGAGGCGCATCTCGCCGTCACGACCGCCCCTGGCAGCGGCAGCGTCTTCGCCCTGGCCGCCCGGGCCGGGCAGGAGAATGCCATCGCCGCGGCCTTGTGTGGCCGCCTGGAAGCCGCGGCCGCGGCCCGGCTTTCGGCGGCTGAACCCGGGATTGTCGCCGTCTTCCTCGATGATCTGGACCGCCTGGACTGGCAGGCGCTGCGGGACCGGCTGGAGCTGGAAGGCGCGGTCCGACGCTTCCTGACTGGGCCTATTGCCCGGCGGGTGGCGGCGGTGTCCTGCGCTTCGCGCTTTGAGATGTTCGAGACCGCCGACGCTGCGCCCGAGGGCGAGCTGCGCTTTCGTAACCCCACCCATCCCGCCGCCCGGGATGCGGCCCTGGCGCCGGCCTTGCTGTGCGTGGTGTGACGGCGGGCACAGTCCTGCCGTAGTCCAGACCGATTTAGAGCGCGATGCGTTGAGGCGGAATCGCCGAAGGCGCTGAATCGCGCGATCCAACACATGCTAGAGCGGGCTGCGTGAACGCATGTGAACGCAGCATGCTCTAATGCCAGATCGAATGCGACGTCCTGAACGATTGGCACGGGATGGCGATGACCGAGCGTGAGGCCCAGGCGAAGCGCGCCGAACTGGAGCGATTGCTCAACGACCCGTTGGTGCGCATGGACGCACACCGGGTCTGGCAGCTTTTGGCAGAACTGCGCGACATGGCCGAATTGTCCGCCTTGGCAGGCTGAGGCTCAGGCGACTTCGAACAATCCGGCCGCGCCCTGGCCACCGCCGATGCACATGGTCACCACCACATATTTCGCACCGCGGCGCTTCCCTTCGATCAGGGCATGGCCAACCATGCGCGCGCCGCTCATGCCATAGGGGTGGCCGATCGAGATGGCCCCGCCATTGACGTTCAGCCGCTCATCCGGGATGCCGAGCCGATCGCGGCAATAGAGGACCTGGCAGGCGAAGGCCTCGTTCAGTTCCCAAAGGCCGATATCGTCCATCTTCAGCCCGTGCTGGGCGAGCAGCTTCGGCACCGCGAAGACCGGCCCGATGCCCATCTCCGCCGGGTCGCAGCCGGCCACCGCCAGACCGCGATAAATGCCCAGCGGCGCGAGACCCCGCCGGGAGGCTTCGCCCGCCTCCATCACCACTGCCGCCGAGGCGCCGTCCGACAACTGGCTGGCATTGCCGGCGGTGATGCAGCGGCCCGTCTGGATGCGTTGTCCCTCGGCCAGGACCGGCTTCAGCCCGGCGAGACCTGCCAGCGTGGTTTCGGCGCGATTGCCCTCATCCCTTGTCAGGGTGACCGCTTTCTGGCTGATCGCGCCCGTCGCCTTGTCCTGCACCGCCATCATGGCGGACAGCGCCACGATTTCGGCATCAAAGGCGCCGCGCGCCTGCGCTGCCGCGGTCCGCTGCTGGCTTTGCAGCGCATAGGCATCCTGCGCCTCCCGGCTGACACCATAGCGCTCGGCGACAATCTCGGCGGTCTCCAGCATCGACATGTAAAGCTGGGGGACGCGCTCCATCAGCCAGGGGTCGCGGGTGCGGTGGCGGTTCATCTGGTCGTTCTGCACGAGCGAGATGGATTCCAGACCGCCACCGACCGCCACCTGCATCCCATCCGCGATCACCTGCTTGGCGGCGGCGGCGATCGCCATCAGGCCGGAGGAGCATTGCCGATCCAGCGACATGCCGGGGACGGTCTCCGGCAGGCCGGCGCGCAGCGCGCATTGCCGGGCGACATTGCTGCCCTGGCTACCCTGCTGCAGGGCGGCGCCCATGACCACGTCCTCAACCTCGGCCGGGTCGAGCTTTGCGCGGGCGACCGCCGCGGCGATCGCATGGCCGCCAAGGGCCTGCGCCGCGGTATCGTTGAAGGCCCCGCGATAGGCGCGGCCGATGGGTGTGCGGGCAGTCGAGACGATGACGGCGGAGCGCATAAGGTCCTCCCGAATTTTTCTGGAGCGCGCTCCGGCTGGCCGGTCCGCGCTTGGCCTGCCGGGGCTGTCGCTTGTCTGCTTGGGCGATTACGCCTTTGCGGATATTGCTCTAGCTGCCCAGAATCTTCCACACCCCGTCGGCATGCACCAGCACCCGATCGCCAGAGGTCAGCATGCCGCGGATGAACACGACGCTCCGCGTCGTCCGCAGGATCTCCCCCCGGCCGATGACCAGATCACCGTGCTTGCCCGGGGCGATGAAATGATGGTTGAGCTGCACGGTCGTCACCGGCTTGCGTCCTGCCGCTTCCCAGACCGTCATGCCGAGCACGTCGTCCATGAAGCTCATCAGCATGCCGCCATGCACGACGCCGCCGATATTGAGGTGCCGTCGCTCCGGCAGGAAGCCATATTCCCAGCCAGTCTCGGCCCGGCGGGCCATGAAGGGGCCGATCATCGCCGGGTAGTCCTGCGCCGGCATCGGTTTCCAGCCCTGGGCGAGGAGGTCGGGTGTCAGGGTCGGGGTCTGCAGCCCGGGGAAACGGGCCTCAGCAGGGGAGGTGTCGGTCATGCCCATCCCTATAGCCTCGGGCCGCCCGGTCGTCAGGCCGCCCGCGCGGCCGCGATCAGGAACTCCTTATTGCCTTCCGGCCCGGTGATCGGGCTGGCCGTGACGCCCAGCACCCGCCAGCCGGCCAGGCCCGCCCACCAGGCGGCGATGCGGTCGCAGACCATGCGATGCACGGCCGCATCGCGCACCACGCCGCCCTTGGCGACGTTCGGCCCCACCTCGAATTGCGGCTTGATCAGCGCAACCGCCCAGCCGCCCGGCGTCACCTGGGCGAGCCCGGCCGGCAGCACGGTGCCAAGGCCGATGAAGCTGGCATCGCAGACCAGGACAGCAGGCGGTTCGGGCAGCGGGTCCAGATAGCGGGCGTTGACCCGTTCCATCACCGTCACGCGCGGGTCCTGGCGCAGGGTCCAGGCCAGCTGGCCATGCCCGACATCGACCGCGAAGACCCGCGTCGCGCCGTGGTGCAGCAGCACATCGGTGAAGCCACCGGTCGAGGCCCCGATATCGAGGCAGACGCGGCCGGCCGGCGACAGACCGAACTGATCGAGGCCATGCGCCAGCTTGATGCCCCCGCGGGAGACCCAGGGATGGTCCTGGCCCTTGACCTCAAGCGGCTGGTCGGCGGCGATCGGCTGGCCCGCCTTGTCGACGCGGCGCTGTGCCGAGAAGACCTTGCCCGCGAGGATCAGCGCCTGGGCGCGGGTGCGGCTTTCGACCAGGCCGCGATCGACCAGCGCCTGATCGGCACGCTGCTTGGGCGATGCGGTCATAGAGGCAAGCTAGAGCAAGATGGGGCCGGACGGAATCATCGAACCGGTGCTGCGCCCGGCCAAAGCGTTTGAACCCTTCGTTAACCGAAGCCGGCCAAGGTGCCGCGGCCCAGAACGGAGCCGCCGATGACGCCCGAGAGAGTGCCGCAGCTGACCGAGGCGGTGGTCCCGCCGCTCGTGCTCGGTCCCGCCGCGCTGACCCACGCCGCCTATGCCGGCGCGAGCGCCGAGGGGGTGCTTGGCACAGCCGATGACTTCCACGCCCGGCATGACAGCGGCGTCGCGGCGCGCCTCTTTGATGCCGGCCTGGTGTGGCAACTGGCGTTCCGGCGGGAGGATGGGCTCCGCCTGCAGGCCGAGGCCCTGGCCCGTTCGTCGCTTTTTCGCGTCGCGCCCACCCTGTCGCGGCCGCCGCGCCAGCTTCGCCTGCTCGCGCTGCTCCAGCCAGGCGACCTGATGGCCAATACCCCGCTCGATTTCCTGACCCGCTCGCTGGATGTGCGGCTCGACCTGCTGTTCCTGCGAGAGGGCGAGCCGCTGCCCGGGGCGGTGCCGGATCACGACCTCGCCATTTGCGCCTTTGCCGAGGCTAGCGGTTCGGCGCGCGGGCGGCTGGCTTGGCTGCATGCGCATTGGCCGCGGCCGATGCTGAACGACCCGTTGCGATTGCCCCTGCTGGCGCGCGATGCGCTGCCTGGCGTGCTGGGGGATCTGCCGGGGCTGCACGTGCCCGCCTGCGCCCTGGTTTCGCGTGAGGCCTTGCTCAACGGGCGGCCGGTGCCGGGTTTCGAGGCTGGGCTCTATCCATCCTTGCTGCGCCCGGTCGGCAGCCATGCCGGCCAGGATCTCCAGCGCCTGGAGGGGCCGGGCGATCTGGCGCAGGCGCTCGCCGCCTCGACCGCGGCGGCCTTCTTCCTGACCCGCTTCGTCGATTATGCGGGGCCGGATGGGCAGTACCGGAAATACCGCATCGCCTTCATCGATGGCGCGCCGCACCTCTGCCACCTGGCGATTTCGTCGCATTGGATGGTGCACTACCTGAATGCGGGCATGACCGGGTGCGCCGGGAAACGCGCCGAAGAGGCCAAGGCGATGGCGACGTTCGACGCGGGTTTCGCCCACCGGCACGGCGTCGCTCTCGCGGCCCTGCAGCGCCGGCTGCCGTTCG
Source organism: uncultured Paracraurococcus sp. (assembly GCA_903896535.1). Taxonomy (GTDB): domain Bacteria; phylum Pseudomonadota; class Alphaproteobacteria; order Acetobacterales; family Acetobacteraceae; genus CAITYE01. Next base: position 27 of record CAITYE010000362.1, on the reverse strand, counting down.
ATCTCTGGTCGATCGACTGCGCCGAGG
>CAITYE010000361.1 GCA_903896535.1 uncultured Paracraurococcus sp. | reverse complement strand
CCGTGGTATGGGCCAGGGAGAACCAGAGGAACCCGACAAGCCCCAGTAAGCCCAGGATCATGACGATCGTGGTCTGGAAGAAAAACCGGAGCTGGAGATAGGGCTCGGGAAATCGCATATAAAAAGTTTAGGCGTACGATATTCTTTGGGGCAAGCCAGCCGCTCGTGAAAATTTGACTTATCTGATCTGACGAACCCCCAATTTTTTGCGATAAGTTTTTTAATTTTCGTAATTTTTTGTTGCTCACCACGTCCGTTACTATACGCGGCGTGCGGTGGCCCAATCCCCTCATCCGGCGCGATTGCTGATTGCCGCCGTCGCGTGTCCACTGGCCGCCTCGCCCACCCGAGGAGATCGCCGTGCCATCCACCGACCCGTCCCGTTGGGACAGCCCGCGCCCGATCCGCTATCCCGACCCGGACGTTCTCGTCCTCGACCCCCGTTTCGAGTCCATCAAGCTCGGCCACGCGGCGATCGAGCGCATCGCCACCGGCTTTCGTTTCACCGAAGGCCCGGTCTATTACGGCGACACGCGGCAGTTGCTCTTTGCCGATATCCCCAACGACGCGCTGCTGCGCTGGGACGAGGTCAGCGGCGCGGTGGTCACCCTCCGCAGCCCCTGCGGCCATATCGACGGCAATACCCGGGATCGCGAGGGGCGGCTGATCAGCTGCGGCCTCGGCAGCCGGGAACTGACGCGCACCGAACATGATGGCCGCGTCACCGTGCTGGCCAGCCACTTCGAAGGCGTGCCGCTGACCGGGCCGAACGACGTCGTGGTGAAATCGGACGGTTCCATCTGGTTCAGCGACAATGGCGCCGGCATCCGCGGCAACTACCTCGGCGACAAGGCCGAGCCGACCCTGCCCTATCGGGTCTATCGCCTCGATCCCGCCAGCGGGCACATCAGCGTCGTCGTGGACGACATGCCGCGGCCGAATGGCCTGTGCTTCTCCCCCGACGAGGCGCTGCTTTATGTGGTCGATACCCCCTCCGCGCCGCATCCGCGCGTCACCCGTGTCTATGACGTGGTGGGTGATCGCGCCCTCCGCGGCCGGCTGTTCTTCGACGGCACGCCCGGCTGGGCGGATGGCATCCGCTGCGACACGGCGGGCAATGTCTGGGCCGGCATCACCGGCGGGCCAGGCCATGACGGCGTCGCGATCATCGCCCCGGACGGCACCGTCATCGGCCGCATCCTGCTGCCGGAGCGCTGCGCCAACCTCTGCTTCGGCGGCCGCAAGCGCAACCGCCTGTTCATGACCGCGAGCCAATCGGTCTACGCCCTTTATGTCGAGGCGCAGGGCGTCGCCGGCGGCTGACCCGGCTTGCCGCACCGCCCGCCCGGCCGCAGGCTGGGCGGGACGAGGCGGGAGAGAAAGCATGCAGTTGAACGGCGCGGTGGCCCTGGTGACGGGCGGCAATGGCGGGCTTGGCCAGCGGATCGCCGCGGCCCTGGCGCGTGAGGGCGTGCACTTGGCCCTGGTTTATGCGGCCAGCCGGGAGGCGGCCGAGGGCGTGGCCCGCGACCTCGCCGCGCGGCACCAGATCAACGCCGCCGCCTTCGCCTGCGACATCACCGACGGCGCGGCCATCGCCCGGCTGGTCGAAGCGGTGCAGGCGCGCTTCGGGCGCATCGACATCCTGGTGAACGATGCCGCCTACAACAAGGCGATCCTCTTCTCCGACCTCGACGGGCTGACCGATGAGGTCTGGGATCGCATCATGGCCGTGAACCTCACCGGCCCGGCCCGGCTGATCAAGGCGGTCGCGCCGGTGATGCGGGCGCAGGGCCGCGGGCGGATCGTCAACATCTCCTCGATCGCCGGGCTGCAACCGACCGGCTCCTCCATCGCCTATGCCGTCTCCAAGGCCGGGCTCAATCACCTGACCCGCTGCATGGCGGTGGGCCTGGCGCCGGAGGTGCTGGTGAACTGCGTCGCCCCCGGCCTGCTGGAGGGCACCCGCGCCACCGCCAATCTGCGCCCCGAACAGATCGAGCGCTCGGCCTCCGGCGCCGTGCTGAAGAAGGCCGCCGACAAGGACGACTGCGCCGAGATGGTGGTCGCCATGTGCCGGACCGAGACCATGACCGGCCAGACCGTGGTGATTGATGCCGGGCGGGTGTTCCACTGAGGCGCCGCCGCGATGAGCTGGGATACGGTCGGTCCCTACCATCGCGGCTTCCGGGAGTTCACCGCAGCCTATGAGGCATTCTCCTTCGAGGAGATCCACCGCGATGCGGTACCCTACCTGCCGACCACGCCGGGCCTCGTGCTCGATGTCGGCGCCGGGACCGGGCGCGATGCCGCCTGGTTCGCGCGCCAGGGCTGGGAGGTGGTGGCCGTCGAGCCGGCCACGGCGTTCCGCCAACAAGCAGCAGGCCTGCACCCCGACCCGCGCATCCGCTGGGTCGATGACCGGCTGCCATCGCTTGCGGCGGTGCATCGCTTCGGCCTCGCCTTCGACGTGGTCTGGCTGAGCGGCGTCTGGCAGCACATCCCGCCCGAGGAGCGCGGCCGGGCGATGCGGAAGCTGGCGACCCTGCTCAAGCCCGGCGGACGCCTGGTGCTGACGCTGCGGCACGGGCCAGCCTCGGATGATCGGCCGATGTGGCCGGTGAATGCGCATGAGGTCGAGCGGCTCGGCCGCGATCACGGCCTCGCATTGCGCGTCGCAACGGAATACCGGCAGGCGGTGGTCGGCGGGCCGGATGTGCGCTGGCAGACCGTGATGCTGGACCTGCCGGATGATGGGGCCGGCGCGCTGCCCCTGCTGCGCGGCGTCATCCTGCGGCAGGAGAAATCCACCACCTACAAGCTTGCCCTGCTGCGCTGCCTCGCGCGCATCGCCGATGCCTCGCCGAACGTGGCACGCGAGAGTGAAGGGGCGGTCGAGCTGCCGCTGGGTCTGGTCGCCCTGTACTGGCTGCGCATGTACAAGCCGCTGGTCGAGGGCGACCTGCCGCAAGCGCCGGGCGGGGTGCAGCTGAGTTTTGTCCGGCCGGCCTTCGCGGCGTTGCGCCCGCTCGCCGCCTTCGACCTGCGGCCGGGCGCCACCTTTCGCGGAGAGCTGGCGCGCGCGCTGGCGACCGCGCTCGGCGACGCGGCGGCGGTCATTGCCACCATGCCGGCGCAGCACCTGACCTTTGCCGACGATACGCCGGTCTTCCCCGCCGCCCGGAACCGCCGGCCGCGGGCGGGTGACAGCCTGGCCCTGAACGCCGCGCTGTTCTGGGCGCATGGCAGCATCCGCGTGCCGCAACATGTCTGGCAGGCGCTCCGGCGCATGGCCGCGTGGATCGAGCCGATGCTGCTCGCCGAATGGGTGCGCCAAACCCAAGGCTATGCCGAGCGGGCGGGTCGCCGGGTCGCCACGGATGCGGTGCTCACCGCCCTGCGCTGGCTGGAGCCGGAGCGGGATACCGAGTTCGTCCGCCGGCTCGTCGCGATCCGTCTGCAGCGCGGCGAACGGGTGGCGTGTGTCTGGAGCGGCGAACCGCTGGGCGGTCGGCAGGTCGAGGTCGACCACTGCCTGCCCTGGTCCGGCTGGCCCTGCAATGATCTCTGGAACCTGCTGCCTGCCAGCCGGGCGTCCAACCAGGCGAAGGCGGATCGCGTCATTGCCGCCGGCCCATTGGCGACCGCCAAGCCGCGCATCATGGCGTGGTGGCAACACGCCTATGTCGAGGGCGACGCCGCGACACGCCTGCGCTTTGCCGAGGAGGCGAGCAGCACCCTGCCGCTGCCGCAGGATGGCGCACCCGATCTGGAAGCCCTGTTCGGCGCGCTCGATTTCCGGCGCCTGCGCTTGCGCCAGGAAACCCAGCTGCCCGAATGGGCCGGCATCCGCCATCCCGCTTGACCCTGCCGCCCGCCGGGCGTTCACTCCCCTCCGTCCAGGACAAAAGGGGCAACCCCATGCATGATACTGTCATCCGCGGTGGCACCATCATCGATGGCACCGGCCAGCCAGGCTTCACCGGCGATATCGCCATCGACGGCGACCGCATCGCCCAGGTCGGCGGCAAAGCGGGTCCCGGCAAGCGGGAGATCAACGCCGCCGGGCTGATCGTCACCCCGGGCTGGGTCGATGCCCATACCCATTACGACGGCCAAGCCACCTGGGACCCGATGCTGGCGCCCTCCTCCTGGCATGGTGTCACCACCATCCTCTTCGGCAATTGCGGCGTCGGCTTCGCGCCGGTCCGCCGCAGCCACCACCAGGAACTGATCGGGCTGATGGAAGCGGTGGAGGAAATCCCCGGCACCGCCCTGGCCGAAGGCCTGAAGTGGAACTGGGAAAGCTTCCCCGAATACCTCGACGCCCTGGCCGGCATGCGCCGGACCATCGATATCGGCGCGCAGGTGCCGCACCACCCCTTGCGCGTCTTCGTCATGGGCCAGCGCGCGATCGACCTGGAAGCCGCCACCGCGGATGATATCGCCGCCATGCGCAAGCTGACCGCCGAAGGCCTGCGCGCCGGCGCCTTCGGCTTCACCACCAGCCGCACCAACAGCCACAAGACCCTGACCGGCGGCATGGTGCCCAGCCGCTATTCGGAAATCGACGAGCTGATGGGCATCGGTCGCGCCCTCGGCGATGTCGGCCACGGCGCCTTCGGCATGAACAGCGACTTCGACATCGAGGAGACCGAGCTGGGCTGGATGACCCAGCTGGGCAAGGAAACCGGCCGCCCGGTCTGGTTCCTGCTGACCGATCGCCCGACCGATGACGATCGCTGGCGTCGGCTGATGGACGGCGTGCGCGCCGCCCGCGCCCAGGGCGCGATGGTCACCGCCCAGGTCGCCGGCCGCCCGGTCGGCGTGCTGCTCGGCGCCGATACCGCGCTCAACCCCTTCTCGATCCGGCCGAGCTACCAGCCGCTGCTGGCCCTACCGATCGCCGAGCGCATGGCCCGCCTGCGCGACCCGGCGATGCGCGCGGAAATCCTGGCAGATCGGCCGAGCGAGGCGCTGATGAAGCCGCTCAGCCAATTCCGCCAACACATCGTCCGCCGCTGGCACCGCATGTTCAAGCTGGGCAATCCGCCCGATTACGAGCCGCCGGCAAGCGCGAGCATCGCCGCCATCGCCGAGCGCGAAGGCCGCACGCCCGATGAGGTCGCCTACGACTACCTCGCCGCCGATCCGACCAACTTCATCTTCTTCCCGGTCACCGGCTACAATGTGGACAACCACGACGTCATCCGCGAAATGCTGACCTCGGAGGAGACCGTGCTCGGCCTCTCCGATGGCGGGGCGCATTGCTCCTCCATCCTCGATGCCGGCATGCCGACCTGGATGATCACGCATTGGGCGCGCGACCGGCATCGCGGTCCGCGCCTGCCGCTTGAGCTCATCGTGAAGCGGCAGACCAGCGAGACGGCGGGCTTCTTCGGCCTGCATGATCGCGGCGTGCTGGCGCCCGGCAAGAAGGCCGATGTCAACATCATCGACTATGCCGGGCTGCAGGTGCAGAAGCCGGAGATCGTCTATGACCTGCCGGCCGGCGGCCGGCGCCTCGTGCAGAAGGTCGATGGCTACAAGGCGACCTTCGTCTCCGGCATCCCGGTCTTCGAGAACGGCGAACATACCGGGGCCCTGCCGGGCCAATTGGTCCGCGCCGGCAGGTAATACCAGCGGCGCGCGGCTTTGCCGCGTGCCGAGCGCCCGAACAGGCGCCGCGGGTGCCGGGGGCCGAACGGCGCCGCGGCCCTGCGGGCCGTTCAGCGCATCGCCAGATCGGCGTAGCCGGTCTCGGCGATCCGGTTGGCCCAGGCCCGGTATTCCGGGGCGCTGCCGGTGTAGCGCGCCACGATCCGGGTCTGCTTGCCGGCGACGTTGCGGTTGATGCCGGTCATCCAGCTATCGACCTCCATCGAGAGCAGGCCGCGCGCCAGGTCCATGACATGCGTCATCCAGGTCTCCATCGCCTCCGCCTTGGCGTCGGCCACGCGCAGCCCCTGGTCGCGCATGTGGCGCAGCGTCTCGCTCACCCATTCGACATTGAACTCGATCGAGCGCGGGATATTGCCCAGCGCGGTATGCGGGCCGAGCAGCATGAACATGTTGGGGAAGCCCGGCTGCATCATCCCGACGAGCGAGGTCGCCCCCTCGGCCCAGGCATCCTTCAGCGGCTGCCCGCCCACACCGGTGAAGGCGATGCGGTCGAACGCCCCGCGCAGCGCATCAAAGCCGGTGGCGTAGACGATGATGTCGAACGCGAAGTGCTCGGCGCTGGTGGCCAGCCCCTCCGGCGTGATCCGCTCGATCGGCGTTGCACGGCTGTTCACCAGCCGGACATTGGGCTGGTTGTAGACCTCGTAATAGAAGGTCTCGAGCGGCACCCGCCGGGTGCCGAAGCCGTGATCCCTGGGGATCAGCATCTCCGCCACCTGCGGGTCCTTGACCCGGCCGCGGATCTTCTCGGCAATGAAGTCCGAGACGTAGGTATTGGCCGCGCGGTCGGTCAGCATATCCTTGAAGTTGCCGACCCAGATGCCGAAGCCGCGCTCCCGGTACAGCTTTTCGAGGAAAGCGCGCCGTTCGGTCTCCGCCACGTCGAAGGTGTTGCGCGGGTCGGCCGTGTGCAGGAAGCAGGAGAAGGTCTCCTCGCACCGCTTGAAGATGGCGTCGTATTCTTTGCGGATCTCGGCCATCTCCTCGGCCGGGATCTTGCCGTTGTGCAGCGGCGCGCACCAGTTGGGCGTGCGCTGGAAGACCACCAGCTCCTTGGCTGTCTTGGCCACTTCCTGGATGGTCTGCACGCCTGAGGCACCGGTGCCGATCACCGCCACCCGCTTGCCGGCGAAATCGACCGGCTGCTTCGGCCAGAGACCGGTATGGAAGGACTGGCCACGGAAGCTGTCCATGCCCGGGAAATTCGGCAGGGTCGGCGCCGACAGCGCGCCGATGGCGGTAATCAGGAAGCGCGCGCTGGCCTGCTCCCCGCTCTCCAGCGTCACCGTCCAGCGCTCGGCCACCGCGTCCCAGTCGCAGGCCTTGACCCGCGCGCTGAACTGGATGTCGCGGCGCAGGTCGTATTTATCGGCGACGCGGTTGAGGTAGCGCTCGGTCTCCGGCTGCGGGGCGAAATGCTCGGTCCAATGCCATTCGGCGAGCAATTCCTTGTCGAAGGAATAGCCGTAGGAATAGCTCTCGGAATCGAAGCGGCAGCCGGGGTAGCGGTTCCAGTACCAGGTGCCGCCCACCCCCGTGCCGGCTTCGAAGACCCGGGCCTGGAAGCCCAGCTCCCGCAGCTTGATCAGTTGGTATAGGCCGGACATGCCGGCGCCGATGATGATGGCGTCGTAACCTGCCATGGCACGCCTCCTTCCCGATGCGGGTTTTGCTTCGATCGGGCGTAGGCTAGAGCAATATGCCTTCGGACGGAATCGTTTGAACGGATCTCCTGCTCTAAAAAATATCGATTCTAGAGCAGCTTATCTCTGGTCTGATGGATCACCGCGGGATCCATCAGGCTGGCGGCGGCGCTAGCGCGCGATGCGTTGAGGCGGCATCGCCGAAGGCGCTGAATCGCGCGATCCAACACATGCGAGAGCGGGCTGCGTGAACCTATGGGAACGCAGCATGCTCTAGATCGGCTTCGCCGCGGCGCAAAGCGCGCAAAGGTCTGGCCGCCTCCCGCTGGGTCGATACCGATGCGGACAGCTCCGCCCTTGGGTGTGGCGAAATTTTATTCATTAAGCTCGATTTGGTGCAGCGGGCCGTTGCGCGGCGTCCAGATGCTGTCTTTATAACCAATGCCGCGAAATTGTCCCTGGACAGGCCAGGGAGCAGGCCGCCATAGTATAGCGCCTTCGGCAGCCGGGGCGGGACAAGGATGCCCCGCAAGAATCCCGGCCACGGCTTTTCCGCAAGTCAATGGCGGCTTGCTCCGGGTCGGCCTTTCGGTCGGCGCCTGCAGGACCGCCCCCATGAACATGCTCTCGCCCCCCCGGCATCGCCTCGTTGTCATCGGCAATGGCATGGCGGGCATGCGGACGGTCAGCGAATTGCTGGCCCGCGCGCCGCAGCGCTACGACATCACCGTCTTCGGTGCCGAGCCGCATCCCAATTACGACCGTATCGCGCTCTCCTCGGTCCTCGCGGGGGAGAAGTCGCTCGATGACATCGTCATCAACGCGCGCGACTGGTACGCTGAAAACGGCATCCGGCTGATCGCCGGCGATCCCGTGGCGGCGATCGATCGAACCCAGCGCACCGTCACCAGCGTGGCGGGGCAAGTGGTCGGCTATGACCGGCTGCTGATCGCCACCGGCTCCCGCCCCCTGGTGCCGCCGCTCCCGGGCCTCACCCTGCCGGGCGTCTGCACCTTCCGCGACATCGCCGATGTGAACCAGATGATCGCGGCCAGTGAGACGCATCGCCGCGCCGTCGTCATCGGCGGCGGGCTGCTGGGCCTGGAAGCCGCCTGGGGCCTGAAGCGGCGGGGCATGAGCGTCGCCGTGGTGCATCTGATGCCAACCCTGATGGAGCGCCAGCTCGATGAGACGGCGGGGCAGATGCTGCAGCGGGATCTCGATGCCCGTGGCATCGCCTTCTTCACCAATGGCCAGACCGAGGAAATCCTGGGCACGACCCAGGCTGCGGGCGTGCGCCTGGCCGATGGACGCGAGGTCCCGGCCGATCTGGTCGTGGTGGCGATCGGCATCCGGCCGAATATCGACCTGGCCCGCGCCGCCGGGCTGGAGGTGAACCGCGGCATCGTGGTGGGCGACGACATGGCCTGTGGCGCGGACCCGGAGATCTACGCGGTCGGCGAATGCATCGAGCATCGCGGCCAGGTCTTCGGACTGGTCGCGCCGATCTGGGAACAGGCCAAGGTCTGCGCCGCGCGCCTCGCCGGCGATACGGCGGCCAGCTACGCGACGCCTCCGCTCTCGACACGGCTGAAGATCACCGGCGTCGATGTCTTCTCGGCCGGCGCCCTCTCGGCCGCCGCCGAGGAGGATGAGGAGGTGGTGCTGCAGGACCGCAAGCGCGGCACCTATCGCAAGCTGGTGCTGCGGGAAGACCGCCTGGTGGGCGCGGTGATGTACGGCGATGTCGCCGACGGCGCCTGGTATTTCCGCCTGCTGCGCGAAGGGACGGACATCGCCGCGATCCGCGCCCGGCTGATCATGGGTGAGGCCCTTGCCGGCACCACGGCCGATCCCGTCGCCGCGCTGGCCGCGCTGCCGGAGGAGGCGGAGATTTGCGGCTGCAATGGCGTCTGCAAGGGGCGGATCGTGGCGGCGATCAAAAGCCAGGGGCTTGCCTCGCTCGATGCCGTGCGGGCGCATACCAAGGCCAGCGCCTCCTGCGGCTCCTGCACCCCGCAGGTGGAGCGCCTGCTCGCCATGACCGCGGGCGTTGCCGCGGCGACCGGCCCGAAGCCGATGTGCAAATGCACCGCGCATGGCCATGACCATGTGCGCCGCGCGATCGTTGCCGAGGCGCTGAAGACCATCCCGCAGGCGATGCGGGCGCTGGACTGGACCACGACCGATGGCTGCGCGAGCTGCCGCCCGGCGCTGAACTACTACCTGCTCTGCGCCTGGCCGGGCGAATATGTCGATGACGCCCAGTCGCGCTTCGTGAATGAGCGGATGCACGCCAATATCCAGAAGGACGGCACCTATTCGGTGGTGCCGCGCATGTGGGGCGGCATGACCAATCCGCGCGAGCTGCGCGCCATCGCCGATGTGGCCGACAAGTACCAGGTCCGCGAAGTGAAGGTGACCGGCGGCCAGCGCATCGACCTGTTCGGCGTGAAACGAGAGGACCTGCCCGCGGTCTGGCGCGACCTGAACGCCGCCGGCATGGTCTCGGGCCATGCCTATGGCAAGGCGCTGCGGACGGTCAAGACCTGCGTCGGGTCCGAATGGTGCCGCTTCGGCACCCAGGACAGCACCGGGATGGGCGTCGCGCTTGAGAGGATGACCTGGGGCAGCTGGCATCCGCACAAGGTCAAGCTCGCCGTCTCCGGCTGCCCGCGCAACTGCGCCGAGGCGACGATCAAGGATTTCGGCGTCGTCGCGGTCGATAGCGGCTGGGAGCTGAGCGTGGGCGGCAATGGCGGCATTCATGTCCGCGCCACCGATTTCCTCTGCAAGGTCGCGACCGAGGCGGAGGTGCTGGAATATTGCGGCGCCTTCCTCCAGCTTTATCGCGAGGAGGCCCATTACCTGGAACGCACGGCGCCTTGGGTCGCGCGCCAGGGCATCGCCTATATCCGCCAGCGCGTGGTCGAGGACGCCGCCGGCCGCGCCGCGCTGCATGCGCGATTCCTGCACGCCCAGAGTTTCTCGCAAACCGATCCCTGGGCCGAGCAGGCGACGAACGCCGCCTACAAGACCCTGGCGCCGGTGGAGTGAGCGGAATGGCGGAGACCATGACCTGGACCGCGGTGGCACGCTTGGCCGATATCCCCCGGCTGGGCAGCCGCGTGGTCGCCACGCCGGACGGCGACGTGGCACTGTTCCGCGCCGCCGATGACCACGTCTTCGCCCTGGAGGATCGCTGCCCCCACAAGGGCGGGCCACTGAGCCAGGGCATTGTGCATGGCCACAGCGTCACCTGCCCGCTGCATAACTGGGTGATCGACCTCGCCTCCGGCGCGGCACAGGCCCCCGATATCGGCTGCGCGAAGCGGCTGCCGGTGCGGCTGGAGGGGGAGCGGGTCCTGCTCGGGACCCCGCTCTAATTTTTGTTTGGTCGCGGGGTTCAGCGGCTTCGGCGATTCCGCCTCAACGCAGCATGCTCTAAAGCAGGCTCCGTCCCGGCACGCCCCATAAAAAAAACCCGCTCGGACGGCAGCGTCCGAACGGGTTTTTCGTATCCAAGCCTTGGGGCACAACCGCCCTGACGGGACCCGTCAGGGCGGCGCCGCATCAGGCAAGACGCTCGCCGTGCTGGGTGACGTCGAGCCCTTCGCGTTCCTCTTCCTCGGACACCCTGAGGCCCACGATCACATTGGTGACCTGCAGCAGAATAAAGGTCCCAATCGCCGAGAAGACGAAGACCGCGACCGTGGCATAGAGCTGAAGGAGGAATTGGTCGAAGCTGCCCGCATAGCCGGCCGGCGTCGCCGGCGTCGCCGACAGCGCACCATAGGCGAAGACGCCGGTCAGCAAGCTGCCGACGATGCCGCAGATGCCGTGCACGCCGAAGGCATCCAGACTGTCGTCGTAGCCGCACATGTGCTTCAGCGCGGTGGCACCCCAAAAGCCAGCCAGCCCGGCGACAACACCGATGATGAGCGCATGCATCGGCAGCACGAAGCCCGAGGCCGGCGTGATGGCCACCAGACCGGCGACCGCGCCGGAGATGGCGCCAAGCACCGAGGGCCTGCCCTTCGTCGCCCATTCTGCCAGCAGCCAAGCGATCGTTGCCGCTGCGGCCGCCACCTGGGTGACCAGCAACGCCATGCCGGCCCGCGCCCCCGCGCCCAGCGCCGAGCCGGCGTTGAAGCCGAACCAGCCCACCCAAAGCAGACCCGCACCGATCACCGCGAGCCCTAGGTTGAAGGGGGCCATGTTGTCATGGCCAAAACCCACCCGCTTGCCGAGCACAAGGGCGCAGACGAGCCCGGCCACGCCGGCATTGATATGCACCACCGTGCCGCCCGCGAAATCCAACGCGCCCAGCGCGAAGATCCAGCCATTCGGGTGCCAGACCCAATGCGCCACCGGGCTGTAGATCAGGATCGACCACAGCACGGTGAACAGCAGCAGGGCGCTGAACTTCATGCGGTCGGCGAAGGCGCCGGTGATCAGCGCCGGCGTGACGATCGCGAAGGTCATCTGAAACATGAAGAAGACGCTTTCCGGGATGGTCGTCGCCACCGCCGATGCGCCCGAGCCCAGCGTGAAGGGCTTGTCCCAGCCCTCCGCGAAGCCGGCCATGAACAGCCGCGACAGATCGCCGACATAGGCGTTGCCGCCACCGAAGGCCAAGCTGTAGCCGATCACCGTCCACACCACCGACACCACGGCGGCGATGGAGAAGCTCTGCATCATGGTGGCCAACACGTTCTTCTTGCGGACCATGCCCGCATAGAACAGCGCCAGACCCGGCACGGTCATCAGCAGCACCAGGGCGGTGGATGCCAGCATCCAGGCGGTATCGCCGGTATCGATCTTCGGCCCGTCATCAGCCAGCGCTGGGGCCGCCAGGATCACGCCGGCGAGGCCGGCCATGGCGGCAAGGAGCATCCTCGTCATTTTATCCCCTGTATTCTTGGTGTTGTTCGGCGGGTGGTGCGGCAGGCGGCGCCTCAAAGCGCGGCCGCATCGGTCTCCCCGGTACGGATTCGCAAGGCGCGTTCCACATCCAGCACGAAGACCTTGCCGTCGCCAATCTTGTCGGTCCGGGCCGCCTTGGCGATCGCCTCGACGACCGCGTCCGTCAATTCGTCGGGCACCACAACCTCGACCTTAAGCTTAGGCAGGAAACTGACCTGGTATTCGGCGCCGCGATAAATCTCGGTCTGGCCCTTCTGCCGGCCGAACCCCTTCACCTCGGTCACCGTCAAGCCCTGCACGCCCAGCGGGGTGAGGGCATCACGCACCTCATCCAGCTTGAACGGCTTGATGAGCGCCATCACAAGCTTCATCGGTTGCGCCTCCTTTGCCGCTTAGCCTAATCGTCACGTGGCCTGATCGCCGCTTAGCCTGCCGGATCTCTACCGCTCTAATCTCTACCAATTACCGTGCCACGCCGAAACACGCGGTTTCGGCCTCCGCTCCAGTACCATTTGCTGGAAATATCGTCTTTTGCGCACATCCTGTGCAAATCAGGCTGAGACTGCGAAGGAGTAGAGACCTCATGACGGAACCCCGGCCCGCGGAGACCGCTGTCTGCATCGTCGGCGCCGGACCGGTCGGGGCGACGCTTGCCGCCACGCTGGCGAGTGCGGGGGTCCCGACCGCGGTGATCGACGCCGCGCCGCTGCCGCCCATGGAACTGGCGGCCTTCGACGGCCGGGCCTACGCCATAGCCCTCACCTCCCAGCGCTTATTGGCGGCCGCTGGCATCTGGGAGCATCTGCCGGAAACGCCCTGCCCGATCGCCGCCATCCGGGTCGCCGATGGCCGACCGGGAGAGCGCGCCTCCTCCCTCGCGCTGCAATTCGATGCCGCCGAGGTCTCGGACGCGCCCTTCGGCTACATGGTGGAAGCCCGCAGCCTGCGGGTCGCGCTGAATGCGCGCCTGCCGGCCATGCCGCACCTCGCCGTCCACGCCCCCGCCACCGCCACGGTCGAGCGGCACGCCGAGGGGGCGACGGTCCGCCTCTCGACCGGCCAGACCCTGCGGGCGCGGCTCGTGGTCGCCGCCGAGGGGCGCAACAGCCCCTTGCGGCGGCAGGCCGGCATTCGCACAGCGGGTTTCCCGTACCACCAGATCGGCATGGTCGGCGCCTTCGCGCATGAAAAGCCGCACCACAACATCGCGCTTGAACAATTTCTGCCGAACGGACCCTTCGCGCAGCTGCCCTTGCGGGGACCGGGCGGCTTCGGCTCGGCGGCGTATCCGCATGCCTCGGCCTTCGTCTGGGCCGATCGGACGGCGATCGCCGAGCGCATGCTGCAATTGGATGATGCAGCCTTCGGCCGGGAGTTGGCGCGCCGCCTCGGCGATCACCTCGGGGCCATCCGGCCGATCGGGCGGCGCTGGTCCTATCCGCTCTCGGCGCTGCATGTCGCGCGCTGGTACGATACCCGCCTCGCCCTGATCGGCGATGCCGCGCATGGCGTCCACCCGATTGCCGGGCAGGGGCTGAACCTCGGCTTCCGCGACGTCGCGGCGCTGGCCGAGGAGGTGATCGCCGCCTGGCAGGCCGGCGAGGACCCCGGCGCGCCGACCGTTCTCGCCCGCTACCAGGCCAGGCGGCGGCCCGACACGCTGCTGATGCTGGCGGGCATGCACGGGCTGGAACGGCTCTTTGGCAATGATATCGGCCCGATCCGCTGGGCCCGCCGGCTTGGCATTGCGGCGGTCGACCGGCTGCCAGGGCTGAAGCGCGCCTTCGCCCGGCAGGCGATGGGCATGGGCCCCGGCATCACCGGCCTGCTGGCCGGCCAACCCCTGCCGCGGCCAGGCGGCTGAACCTGGCGGCGCGCGGGGTTTGGCAGGTGCCGCGCAGCCCAGGAAACCGAGGGTTTGCGCCTGGCCATTGAAGGCCAGCAAACCCCCATCAACCGGCGGCGAGCCGGGTTTCCTCGCGCAGCTCCTCGGTCAGCCGGGCCTTGATCGCGGCGAATTCCGGCGTGGTCTTCAGCGTATAGGCGCGTGGATAGGGGAAGGGCACCGCGACCGCGCTTTTGATCCGGCCCGGCCGTGCGGTCATCACCAGCACGCGGCTGGCCATGAACAGCGCTTCCTCGATGTCGTG
>CAITYE010000360.1 GCA_903896535.1 uncultured Paracraurococcus sp. | reverse complement strand
GGCGGGCAATCTGGAAGCGCCCTACGATATCGTCCGCAAGATGCGCGCCTCGGTGCTCGTACTCGGCCCGCTGCTCGCCCGCTACGGCGCGGCGCGGGTCTCCCTGCCGGGTGGCTGCGCGATCGGCACCCGCCCGGTCGATCTGCACCTGAAGGGGCTGGAGGCGATGGGCGCCAGCATCGCCCTCGATGGCGGCTACATCGACGCCCGCGCGCCCGAAGGCGGGCTGCGCGGCGCCCGCATCATCTTCCCCCAGGTCAGCGTCGGCGCCACCGAGAACCTGCTGATGGCGGCCACGCTCGCGCATGGGGAGACCGAACTGGTCAATGCGGCGCGTGAGCCGGAGATCGAGGATCTCGCCCTCTGCCTGATGCGCATGGGCGCAAGGATCGAAGGCATCGGTACCGGTACGCTGCGGATCGAGGGCGTGGCCGCACTCGGGCCCGCGACGCATCGGGTGCTCGGGGACCGGATTGAGGCCGGGACCTACGCCTGCGCCGCCGCCATCACCGGCGGTGACCTGCTGCTGGGCGGGGCCCGCATCGAGCATCTGGGCGCGGTGGCCAAGGTCCTGCGGGAAGCCGGCGTCGGCCTGGCCGAGGAAGCGGAGGGGGTCCGCGTCACCCGCCTCAACGGCTTGCACGGGGTCGATGTGCAGACCGATCCCTATCCCGGCTTCGCCACCGACATGCAGGCGCAGTTCATGGCGCTGATGTCGCTTGCCGAAGGGGCGTCGATGATCACCGAGACGATCTTCGAGAACCGCTTCATGCACGTGCCCGAGCTCACCCGCATGGGCGCGCGCATCAACTATCACGGTGCCTCGGCAATCGTCCGCGGCGTGCCCCGGCTGTCGGGCGCGCCGGTGATGGCGACCGACCTGCGGGCCTCGGTCTCGCTCGTACTCGCCGGCCTCGCCGCGGAAGGCGAGACCATCGTCAGCCGGGTCTATCACCTCGATCGCGGCTATGAGCGGGTCGAGGCGAAGCTCGCCGCGGTCGGCGCCGATATCGCGAGGCTACCGGACTGAGATGCAGCCGTCCCGCACCCCTCCCCTCCTCGGCAGCTAGACGCGTCATGGACCTGCCTTTCCCGGCCGCCGCCGCCGCCGCCACCGCGCCCGATGCTCCGCTGATCTGCGCGGTGCCGAAGGGCCGCATCCTGAAGGAGCTGGGCCCGCTGCTGACCCGCGCCGGCGCCACGCCGGCGGCCGATCTGCTGGACGAGGACAGCCGCAGGCTGCGCTTCGAGACCGCCGATCCCGGCCTGGAGATGGTCCGCGTCCGGCCCTTCGATGTGGCCACCTTCGTTGCCCTCGGCGCCGCCCAGATCGGCATCTGCGGCGCCGATGTGCTGCTCGAATTCGACTATGATCAGGTCTATGCGCCGCTCGATCTCGGCATCGCGCAATGCCGTATCAGCGTCGCCGAACCGGCCGAGACCGCCGGGCAGGACGATCCGCGCCGCTGGTCGCGCGTGACGGTCGCCACCAAATACCCGAACGTCACCCGGCGACACTTCGCCGCCCGCGGCATCCAGGCGGAGATCGTCGCCCTCTCCGGCGCCATGGAACTCGCCCCGACGCTCGGCCTCTCGCGGCTGATCGTTGATCTGGTCGCCAGCGGCGCGACGCTCAAGGCCAACGGGCTGATCGAGACCGAGGTGATCGCCCCGGTGACCTCGCGCCTCATCGTCAACCGCACCGCGCTCAAGACCCGGCCGGAGGCGATCGGTCACTGGATCGCCCGGTTCCGCCAGGCGATGGCTGCGGCATGAGGCAGCTCGACACGCGCGATCCGGGCTTTGCCGCAGCATTCAGCACGCTGCTCGACAGCGCCCGGGAGACGACGGCCAAGGTCGATGCCGTGGTGGCGGCGATCATCGAACAGGTGCGCCAGGGGGGCGATGCCGCGCTGCTCGCCCTCACGGCCCGCTTCGATGGTTGGCAAGCCGCCAGCGCCGCCGCGCTGCGGGTTGAGGCGGCGGAAATCGCCGCGGCCACAGCCTCCATCGCGCCCGATCTCGCGCAGGCGCTCGACCTCGCGGCGCAGCGCATCGAACGGTTTCACGCGGCGCAGAAGCCGGCCGATCTGACGCTCGATGATCCGGCGGGCCTCACACTCGGGATGCGCTGGACGCCGCTCGATGCGGTCGGGCTGTATGTGCCGGGCGGCACGGCGGCCTATCCCTCCTCGGTGCTGATGAATGCCATCCCGGCGCGGGTCGCGGGTGTCGGGCGCATCGCCATGGTGGTGCCGACGCCGGGCGGGGCGCTCAATCCGCTCGTGCTCGCGGCCGCGGCGCGGGCGGGCGTGACGGAAATCTATCGCATCGGCGGTGCCCAGGCGGTGGCGGCACTCGCCCATGGCACAGTGAGCATCGCCCCGGTCGATCGCATCGTCGGCCCCGGCAATGCCTATGTCGCCGAAGCCAAGCGACAGGTCTTTGGCCGGGTCGGCATCGATGCCATCGCCGGCCCGTCGGAGGTCGTGATCCTCGCCGATGCCAGCAATCCGCCGCGGCACATCGCGCTCGACCTGTTGGCGCAGGCCGAACACGACACCAGCGCGCAGGCGATCCTCATCACCGACGATGCCGGCTTCGCCGCCGCGGTGATCGCCGCCGTTGCCGCCGAGCTCACCCACCTGCCACGCGGCGCCATCGCGGGGGAGAGCTGGGCGCGGCACGGGGCCGTGATCCTGGTGCGCGACTGGCCGGAGGCCTTTGCGCTGACCGACCGGCTGGCCCCCGAACACCTGCAGTTGATGTTGCCCGATCCGCGCGCCGCGATGGCGGCCATTCGCCATGCCGGCGCCTGCTTCCTTGGGCCGCATTCCCCGGAGGCGCTGGGCGATTATGTCGCCGGGCCGAACCATGTGCTGCCGACCGGTCGCACGGCGCGCTACGCGTCCGGCCTCTCGGTCTTCGACTTCCTCAAGCGCACCACCTGGGTGGAGGCGAGCGCGGCCGGGCTTGCCGCGATCGGCCCGGCGGCGGTGGCGCTGGCCGGGGCCGAAGGGCTCGCCGCGCATGGCCGTTCCATCGCCGCCCGACTCGGCCTGCCAGAAACTTGACCCTGCCGGCGGCGCGGACCATGTTCCGCGCATCCACGCCACCCCGGCGCGCGACGCCTGACCGAGCCCCGCCCGCCGCGTGGCTCGACTGGCGCCGTGCCGCAGCCAAGGACGCCTGATGTCGAAAGAGGATATGATCGAGTTCAGCGGCACGGTGCAGGAGCTGCTGCCCAACGCGATGTTCCGCGTGAAGCTGGATAACGAGCATCAGGTGCTCGCGCATACCAGCGGCAAGATGCGCAAGAACCGCATCCGCGTTTTGGCTGGCGACCGGGTGAACGTCGAAATGACGCCCTATGACCTCTCCAAGGGTCGTATCACCTTCCGCTTCAAATAGCCTATCTCCGCCATGGCGCTTGACCGGCCGCCCCTGCTGCTGGCCTCCGCCAGCCCGCGGCGGTTGGAGCTGCTGGCCCGGATCGGCGTGCGGCCCGACCGCATCGCCCCAACCGATATCGACGAAACCCCTCGTAAGGCAGAATTGCCCCGCCAGCTTGCCGCGCGCCTGGCCGGCGCCAAGGCGGCAGCGGCCGCAGCGGCCGCGCCCGATGCGCTGGTGCTGGCAGCCGATACCGTGGTCGGGGTCGGCCGGCGCCTCCTCGGCAAGCCGGCCGATGCGGCGGAAGCTGTGCGCTTCCTCACCTTGCTCTCGGGCCGCCGGCATCATGTCTATACCGGTGTCGCGCTGCTGGGCCCCGACGGCCAGCTGCGGACCCGGCTGGTCGATACCATCCTCACCTTCCAGCGCCTGACCGCGGCGCAGATCGAGGCCTACATCGCGGGCGACGAATGGCGGGGCAAGGCGGGCGGCTATGCCCTGCAGGGCAGCGCTGAGGCCTTCGTCCGCTTCCTCTCGGGCAGCCATTCGAACGTCGTCGGCCTGCCCTTGTTCGAGACCGCCCAATTGCTGCGCGGCGCCGGCTGGCTGCGGCCGTGACGGCGATTCGCGCCAGCGTCTCCCCCGGCGAGGTGCGCGTCGCGCTGCTGCAGGATGAGAGGCTGGTCGAAGCCTGGTTCGAACGCGAGCCGGATGGCGTGGGCGATACCCATCGCGGCCGCCTGGTGGCCCGGGCGCCCGCGATGGCCGGCAGCTTCGTCGTCCTGGCCGATGGCACAACCGGCTTCCTGCCCGATACCGACCGGCCGGCGCCGCTGGCCGAGGGTGACGGCGTGATCGTGCGGATCACCCGCGCCGCCCAGGGCGGCAAGGGGCCGCGACTGACCGCACGGTTGGCGCAGGACGCAGCAAGCGGCCCGCCGGCGCTGCTGGCGCGCGGGCCCGGCGCGGCCCTGCGCCTGGCCCGGCGCCATCCGGCGGCGACGGTGTTGACCGATGGCGCCGAACTCGCCGCCCGGCTGCGGGCCGAACTCGGCCCGGCGCGCGTCGCGCATCGGCTTTCACCGGCCTTCGATCCCTCGCTGGAGGCGGACTTCGCCGCGCTGATGCAGCCAGAGGTACCGCTGCCCGGTGGCGGTCGCCTGCTGATCCATCCGACCCCTGCGCTGACCGCGATCGATGTCGATGCCGGCAGCATCGCCGGCGATCGGGCGCGCGATGCACAGGCGCGCTTCAACACGACAGCGGTGGTGGAAGCCGCCCGGCAGATCCGGCTGCGCAACCTCGCCGGGCCAATCCTGCTCGACCTCGCCGGCATGGCGCGCCGGGCGCGAGAGGCTTTGGTCCCTGCTCTGGCCGCGGCGATCGCTGAGGATTCCCTGCTGCGCCTCGCCGGGCTCGGCCCCCTCGGGCTGTTCGAGCTGGAACGACGCCGGGTGCATGCGCCGCTGCATGAGGTGCTGGGGCAGCCGCCCTCCGCGGTGACCGAGGCGCTGGCAGCCCTGCGGCAGGCGATGCGTGAGGCCGCGGCAGTCCCCGGCGCAGCGCTGGTGCTGCGGGCGGCGCCTGGCGTGATCGCCGCGCTGCAGGCGCGCCCGGCGGCCTTGGCCGAGGCCGGGGCGCTGCGGCTGGAGACGGTGCCAGGCCCTTCTTCGGCGTGGCAGGTCGCGCATGGCTGAGACCCCGCCGCCACCGCGTCCGCCACGCCCCTGCCCTGTCTGCCGCAAGCCGGCTGACGCCAAGGGGCGGTTTGGCCCGTTCTGCTCGGCGCGGTGTCGGCAGGTGGATCTGGGGCGATGGCTGGCGGGGGATTACGCAGTGCCTGGCCCGCTGGAGACAGGCGGCGAGGACATCGACGACTGAGTGGGTTTACAGCCCCGCCGCACCCCGTTAAGGACAGGGCCCTCTACCGGCGCGCCTTCGGGTGTGTCGCTTGGGCCCAGGTAGCTCAGTTGGTAGAGCATGCGACTGAAAATCGCAGTGTCGGTGGTTCGATTCCGCCCCTGGGCACCATT
>CAITYE010000359.1 GCA_903896535.1 uncultured Paracraurococcus sp. | reverse complement strand
TTGCGGGTCTTTCGGACGGTGTCGCCGATCTCAGCGGGTGTCAGGGTTCGCTTTGCCATGATATTTACCGAGCGGGAAAGTAACCTGGATTTCTGAAGATTGTCTATCTAAATTTCCCGCTCGGGAAACTTCGCTTCGAAACCCCTCCGCTTGAGACTTAATTTTCCCGCTCGGGAATATTCGTGAACCCGGCGCGGCCTCGTCGCCCCGCAGCTCGAACGGGCGAGGCCTTTGGAATTGGCGTGCCGTCAACCGGAGTTTGAAGTATATTTAGCCTGCGCCGTGGTGGTGGTGGAAGGCGCAACCGTTTGACCCTTTGTCACGGAGCCCACCGCCATGATCATCATCGGCATCATCCTCGGCGTAGCCGCCATCGGCTTCCTCTGCTGGATTCTTTTCTCGCTCGCGGTCTACGCCCTCCCCTTCTTTGCAGCTCTTTCGGCCGGCATGTGGGCCTACCACAGCAACGCTGGCCCCGTCGGTGCCATCCTTGTCGGAATTGTCGCTGGCGCCGCGACGTTGGTGGCCGGCCAGGTCGCCTTCGCGTTCGTCCGCTCGACGTGGATCCGGGTTGCTATCGCACTCCTGTTCGCGGCGCCCGCCGCGCTCGCCGGATACTACGCGACGTTCGGGCTGGCCAAGCTGGCCATTCCATCTGGCGCTTGGCAGGTCGCATTCTCGATCCTTGGCGCGATTGTCGTCGGCATCACGGCCTGGACGCGGATGGCGCTTCTCCCCAGTCAGCCTGAGCGGAGCATCGCCCGTGGCTAGTCTCGCCGCGAAGTCCTACGCCTTGGGACTGTGAACGATTGGGGCGGAGGCCGTCACCGCACTGCAGAAGGCGGTCCTGAGCAAAGCGCTGGTGGCGGTCCGTCCAGAGTTGAATCGAGCTACGGCCGACGGCAAAGCACGAACAGGTAGCGCCAGCGTCTCTTTGCCATCGAGCTTCCACGGCTTGCTGGTTTTCTCCCGGCCCGAGCGCGGCAGGCGGAGGCGAACGGCGTGCCCTGGGCATGGGAGCCAATGCGCCGATCGGAGCCGGAAACTCTCCGGCGAGCGATGGGGGCCATGACCTCCTTGATTGATGGCTGTGAGATCACCCGCTCCCGCGCGGCCTCTTCAATGGCTTGATCTGACCGAAGGTCGGCTGCGCCTCGACCGCCTATGCCGCAACGCGGCCCGCCGACTTTCTTCCCCTGGGGGACCACCCCACGCGACAGGTCGCGCGGAGACCCCGGTCCGCCCATTCCTCGCGAGCCAAGAAAGTCGTCCGGCCGTCATCCTCCGCTGCGCTTCGGCCTGTGAACAGGTGCGGCGCCGATCGCCTTCGGCCTGTCGATCGCCATCGAGGCCGCGATGGGCGCGGGCTCGAATACAGCGATCAAGGAGAACTACCATGGCGACCATCGGCACCTTCAAGAAGTCCGGCACCGAGCTGCAAGGCGAAATCGTCACCCTCAGCGTTCAGACCAAGAACGTCCGCATCGTCCCCGAGCCCAACCGGGCCAGCGAGAACGCCCCCAGCCACCGCATCT
>CAITYE010000358.1 GCA_903896535.1 uncultured Paracraurococcus sp. | reverse complement strand
TCGATCCGCCGCATGATGACATCGAAGATGCGGTCGCGCGGCGTCCCGCCCTGCCCCGGCACGGTCGATGCGGCGACCAGCCGGTCCATGTGCTCGCCATGCAGGCGCAGCAGGTCTTCCTTCCCGCCCGGCGCCATGGCGCGGATCTGCCCGGTCGTCAGCCCAGCGGCAGCCGCCAGGCGGCGGAGCGTGACCCCCGCCCAGCCATGGCGGGAGATGATCTCCCAAAAGGCCGTCAGCAGGGCCGCCTCGGTAGCATCGTCGGTCGCGTGCTCGATCGCATCCATGCATATACTCCCCGTCATGTGGTTCAGCCAGCCAACTCGCGGGAGCGCGCGGTGGCGGCGGCAATCGCCTGGCGCATCAGATCGGGCCAAGCCGGCTGTTCCATCAGCACCGCAAGCGCGCGCTCCGTCGTCCCCTTGGGGCTGGTGACGGCGCGGCGCAGCGTCGCGGCATCCTCGGCACTCGCCCCCAGCAGCGCGCCGGAGCCAGCGACCGTCGCCCGCGCCATGCGCCGCGCGAGATCGGCCGGCAGCCCTTCGGCGATCGCCGCCGCCTCCATCACCTCGGCCAGCAGGAAGACATAGGCTGGACCACCGCCAGAGACAGCGGTGACCGGATCGATCAGCCCCTCCTCCGCGACCCAGGCGACCTCGCCCACCGCGGCGAGCAGCGCATCGGCCAGCGCCCGCTGCGCCTCACTCACGCCCGGGCCGGGGCAGGCGACGGTGAAGCCCTGGCCGATCGCCGCGGGGGTGTTCGGCATGGCACGGATCACCCGCGCCCCCTCCCCCAGCAGGCCGCGCATGCCGCTGATCGCGCGGCCGGCCATGATGGAGATGAAGACCGTCTCCGGCCCGACGAAGCGAGCAAAGGCGGGCAGCGCCGCCGCTGCCTCCTGCGGCTTGATCGCCAGCACCACGGCCGCAGGGCGGAAGGCAGGATCGATCGCCGCCGCGTCGGCCACCCCCGTGACCTGCCCGGCGAAGCCGGCCAGGGCCGCTGCGTGCGGCTCCACCACCACCGAGGGGGCGAGGCCGCGCTTGAGCCAGCCGGTCAGCATCGCCCCGCCCATCTTGCCGCAACCAACCAGGAGAATCGGCGGGAGCCGCTGCTCAGCCATGGGAATGCCTCCGCTTTGTCGAGCGGTGTTTAGCACGCCGCGCGGCGCTGGCAGCCCAGCGGGTCGATCAGGCCTCGCCCTCGCAATCCAGCATCGCCGCCGCCAGCGCATCGGCCGGCGACTTGCCGCCCCAGAGCACGAGTTGGAAGGCCGGAAAGAAGCGCTCGCATTCGGTCAGGGCGATATCGACCATGTCCTCAAGCGATTCGGCCGAGGCGCCAGGCGCCCCGCGGAGCAGAACGGAATGGCGGAAGACCGGCACGCCATCCTCGCTCTCCAACCCGAAATGGCCGATCCAGAGCTTCTCATTGGCCAGGGCCAGCAGCTCGAACAGCTTGCTGCGTTCGGGCGCCGGCACCTTTAGGTCGAAGGCGCAGGAGAAGTGCATGGCGCTGATCTCCGGCGACCAGGAGAAATATAGCGCGTAGTCGCACCATTTGCCCGGTGCCTCGGCCGCCATTTCGCGCCGTGAGCGGCGGTCGAACAGCCATTCATTCGCCGCCACGATCTGTTCGAGGACATCGAGGGGGTTGGTCGCACGCTCGCGCTCACGGGCCAGAAGACCTGACATCGCGGCACCTCCTCCTGCGTAGTGGGCGGCAGCCCACCGCCCGACTGTAGCCCAGCATTTGGGGTGAATCGGGCGGCCTGACTACCAGAACTAGCCTACGCAGGTGCGAAAAGCCGGCGCAAGCGCCTGCCCGGCCGCGACTCGGTCGAAGGCGCGACAAATCCATGAAATTCCGCGCCGGGCGGCCGGCACGGCTATTCCGGGTGCGCTTTGCCGCGTCGGGCGGCCGGCGCGGCCTCGGCCAGCTTCGCCTCAAGTGCCGCCACCCGGGCGACCAGCGCTTCCTGCTCCTCACGCAGCAGGCGGATCATCTCCATGGCGGCGTCCAGATCCTCGCGCGGCGCCAGATCCAGGCGGTGCACCATCTGGTCCACCTGCGCCTTCACCCCCGCCTGCATCTCATCGCGGATGCCAGCCAGCGCCGAGAAGGCGCCGCCCGCGACTCCGGCCAGATCGTCGAACAAGCCGCCGCGCGGGCGGCCTCCCTTATCGTCCATCACCCTCTCCCATCCCGCCCCGCGGTGATGCGGGGTGCCCGGGACGATTCCGCCCGGGCGAATATTGCTCTAAACCGATACCCGCGGCGGCCTATACCTCGGCCGCCCCCGGCGCAATCAGCGAGGCAAGGATGTATCTGGTCACCGGCGGCGCCGATTTCATCGGCGCGACCTTCATTGCCGCGCTTCCGGCGGCGCGCGGCTGATGCTCCTCGCCCTGCCCTTCCCCGCCATCGACCCGGTGCTGGTCGAATTCGGCCCGATCGTCATCCGCTGGTATGCGCTGGCCTATATCGCCGGCATCCTGCTGGGCTGGCAGCTGGCGCGGCGGCTGATCGCCCTGCCGCCGGTCGCGGCCAATCGCCAGCAGCTCGATGATTTCGTCACCTGGGCCACGCTTGGCATCATCCTCGGCGGCCGGCTTGGCTACGTGCTGTTCTACCGCGCCGGCTACTACCTCTCGCATCCGGCGGAAATCCTCGCCGTCTGGCAGGGCGGGATGAGTTTCCACGGCGGCGCGCTTGGCGTCATCGTGGCCACGATCCTGTTCTGCCGACTGCAGAAGCTGGATCTGCTGCGCTTTGGCGACCGGATCGCCGCGGTCGTGCCGATCGGCCTGTGCTTCGGACGGCTCGCCAATTTCATCAATTCCGAGCTGTGGGGGCGGGTCAGCGATGTGCCCTGGGCCATGGTCTTCCCCACCGGCGGGCCGGAGCCGCGCCACCCGAGCCAGCTTTATCAGGCCCTTCTCGAAGGCCTTGTGCTGTTCGTCGTATTGCAGATTTTGGTGCACCGCCCGGCGATCCGCGCCCGGCGCGGCTTCCTGACCGGCGTCTTCCTCTGCGGCTATGGGCTGGCGCGGATCGTCGGGGAGTTCTTCCGCCAACCAGACGCCAATCTGGGATACCTCTTCGCCGGCGCCACCATGGGGCAGGTGCTTTCGCTGCCGATGGTGCTGATCGGCCTCTGGCTGATGCGCCGCGCCCGGCCCGACCCGGCGGCATGACGGCGCCGGAGCGGCTGGACCAGTTCATGGGCCGCGCGGCGGCGGCCTATTACGCCGCGCGCGATCCTTTCGGCGCGGCCGGCGACTTCACCACCGCCCCAGAAATCAGCCAGGCCTTCGGCGAGGTGCTGGGCCTTTGGGCCGGCATTGTCTGGCAGCAGATGGGCGCGCCGCGCGACTGCCTGCTGGTCGAACTCGGCCCCGGGCGCGGCACGCTGATGGCCGATGCCCTGCGCGCGTTGGCGGCAATGCTCCCCGCCGCCCGCGCAGCCTTTTCGGTGCGGCTCGTGGAGACCTCCCCGGCGCTCCGCGCGGCGCAGGCGGCCCGCCTCGGCCACGCGGTCGCAGGCTGGCATGAGAGCGCCGCCGACCTGCCGCCAGGCCCGGCCATCCTGCTCGCCAATGAGTTCTTCGACGCGCTGCCGATCCGCCAGTTCATCCGGCGCGGCGATGGCTGGGCGGAACGCTTCGTCGCCGATGGCCGCTTCGTCGAACAGCCGGCCGCAGCCGCGC
>CAITYE010000357.1 GCA_903896535.1 uncultured Paracraurococcus sp. | reverse complement strand
CGATGAAGGCGCCGGCCATGACGTAGCGGCTGGCCGGGTTCTTCATCTTGGCGTAGCCGGCCTTGGCGGGGATCGGGAACTCGATCGCCGTCAGGATCTCGCCCTGTTCCAGCGCCGTGGTGAACATGCCCTGGAAGAAGTCATCGGCCGCGATCTTGCGCTTGCTGGTGTGCACCGTGGCACCCAGCCCAAGCACCGCCGAGGGGTAGTCCGCCGCCGGGTCGTTATTGGCAACCGAGCCACCGATGGTGCCGCGGTTGCGGACCTGGGGGTCACCGATGCTGCCGGCGAGTTGAGCGAGCGCGGGAATCGCCGCCTTCACCTCGGCATTGGTCGCCACCTCGTGATGCCGGGTCATGGCGCCGATGACGATGGTATCGCCAACGCGCTTGATGCCGCGAAGCTCAGCGATGCCGGAGAGGTCGACCAGGGTGGTCGGCTTGTTCAGCCGGAACTTCAGCGCCGGCAGCAGGGTATGCCCGCCCGAGATGGCGCGGGCGTCCGGATCGGCCGCCAACAGCTTCGCCGCATCGGCGATGGTGGCGGGCTTGGCATAGGCGAAGTCGTACATGTTGCGGAATCCCCTCGTCTATTCGGCCGCCAGCCGCAGGCCGGCATTGATGATGGACCAGACCTTGGCCGGTGTCGCCGGCATTTCGATGTGGCGCACGCCATAATCCTTCAAGGCGTCGACCACGGCATTGATGACCGCCGGCGGCGAGCCGATGGCCCCTACCTCCCCGCAGCCCTTCACGCCCAGCGGGTTATGGGTGCAGAGCGTGGTATGCGTGGCAACCGAGACCGGCGCCAGATCATCGGCGCGCGGCATGGTGTAGTCCATGAAGCTGCCCGAGAGGAGCTGGCCGTCGGCATCATAGACGCAGCCTTCCAGCAGCGCCTGGCCGATGCCCTGGGCGACGCCGCCCTGGACTTGACCTTCCACGATCATCGGATTGATGACGCGGCCGATATCGTCGACGGCGGTGAAGTTCACCAGCTGGACATGCCCGGTCTCGGGCTCGATTTCCACCTCGCAGATGTGGCAGCCGCCGGGATAGGTGAAGTTCTTCGGGTCGTAGAAGGCGGTCTCCTCCAGCCCCGGCTCCAGCTCCTCGATCGGGTAGTTGTGCGGGACATAGGCGGTCAGGGTGATCTCGCCCCAGGTCTTCTGCTTGTCGGTGCCGGCCACGCGGAAGGCGCCGGCGCGCGGGTCGAACTCGACATCATCGAGCGAGGCTTCGAGCAGATGGGCGGCGATCTTGCGGGCCTTGAGGACGATCTTGTCCATCGCCTTGACCATGGCGCTGCCGCCGACGGCCAGGCTGCGAGAGCCGTAGCTGCCCATGCCGAAGGGCACCTTGGCGGTATCGCCATGCACGATATCGACCTGCGCGATGGGCACGCCGAGCTGTTCGGTGACCAGCTGGGCGAACGTCGTTTCATGCCCCTGGCCGTGGCTATGGGTGCCGGTGAGCACGGTGACGGAGCCGGTCGGGTGGACGCGGATGGTACCCACCTCATAGAGCCCGGCACGCGCGCCGAGGGCGCCGACCACCGCCGAAGGGGCGATGCCGCAGGCTTCGACATAGGTGCTGATGCCGATGCCGCGCAGCCTGCCGCGCGCCTTGGCCGCGGCGCGGCGCGTCTCGAACCCCGCCCAATCGGCGGTCACCAACGCCTGATCCAGCGTCGCCTGGTAGTTGCCGCTGTCATATTGCAGGGCCACCGGGGTCTGATAGGGGAAGGCGTCGGCCGGGATGAAGTTGCGCCGGCGCAGCGCCACCTTGTCGATCCCCATCTCCCGCGCCGCGACATCGACCAGCCGTTCCAGCAGGAAGGTCGCCTCCGGCCGGCCGGCGCCGCGATAGGCATCGACCGGGACGGTATTGGTGAAGACGGCCTTCACCTCGGCATAGACGGTGGGCGTCGTGTACACGCCGGCCAGCAGCGTGGCGTAGAGATAGGTCGGCACGCTGGGCGCGAAGGTGGAGAGATAGGCGCCCATATTCGCCAGCGTCGTGACATGCAGCGCCAGGAACTTGCCATTGGCGTCGAGCGCGAGGCGCGCCTTGGTGACGTGATCGCGCCCATGCGCGTCCGTCATGAAGCTTTCATTGCGATCCGCCGTCCACTTGACCGGGCGATGCACCCGCGCGGCGGCCCAGGTGACGATCGCCTCCTCGGCATAGTGGAAGATCTTGGACCCGAAGCCGCCGCCCACATCGGGGGCGACGACGCGCAGCTTGTGTTCGGGGATCTGCAGCACGAAGGCGCCCATCAGCAGGCGGATCACGTGCGGGTTCTGGCTGGTGGTATAAAGCGTGTGTTCGTCCGTCGTCGGATCGAAATCGCCGATCGCGGAGCGCGGCTCCATGGCGTTCGGGATCAGCCGGTTGTTCACCAGCTCGAACTCCACCACCTTGTGCGCGCCGACGAAGGCCGCGGCGTTCACCGCCGGGTCGCCGATATGCCAGTCGTAGCAGATATTGCCGGCAACGCCGTCATGCACCTCGGGCGCGCCCTTGGCGATCGCCGCCTCGGTCGAGGCGACGGCGGGCAGCACCGTGTAGTCCACGTCGATCGCCTCGGCCGCGTCGCGCGCCTGGGACTTGCTCTCGGCGATCACCACGGCGACCGCATCGCCGACGAAGCGGACCTTGCCCTGGGCGAGGACGGGGTGCGGCGGCTCCTGCATCGGGGAGCCGTCCTTGGAATGGATCTGCCAGCCGCAGGGCAGGCCGCCGATACTGGGCATATCCGCACCGGTGAAGACCGCGACAACGCCCGGCATGGCGGCGGCGGCGGCGGTGTCGATCCGCGCGATCGCCGCATGGGCGTGCGGGCTGCGGAGGATCATGGCGTAGGTCTGGTTGGGGCGGTTGATATCGTCGGTATAGTGGCCGCGACCGGAGAGGAACCGCAGATCCTCCTTGCGCTTCACGCTGGCGCCGATGCCCTCGAACGGAGCGACGTTCATTGGACTGACCTCCCAAGGCTTCGTCTTGCGGGAGAACGCCTCCCGATGCGTTTAGCCAGGCGCGCCCCCCGCGACGTCGAGGCGGAGCGCGCCTTCTGGTAAGTCGGGCAGCCGGGGGCGAGCATCGCCGCCCCGCGCCCGCCTAGACCGTCGCCGGGGCGATGCTGGCGGCCTTGCCGTGCATCACGGCCTGGGCGGCGTCGATCGCCTTGACGATGTTGTGATAGCCCGTGCAGCGGCAGAGATTGCCTTCCAGCCCCTCACGGATTTCCTTCTCCGACAGGCCTTCGGGGTGCTTCTGCACCAGGTCGATCGCCGACATCACCATCCCCGGCGTGCAGAAGCCGCATTGCAGGGCGTGGTATTCGCGGAAGGCTTCCTGCATCGGGTGCAGCGTGCCATCGGCCTTGGCCAGTCCTTCGATGGTGGTGATCGAGGCGCCATCGGCCTGCAGCGCGAGGGTGGTGCAGGCCTTCACGCTCTCGCCGTTCATGTGGACGACGCAGGCGCCGCACTGGCTGGTATCGCAGCCGACATGGGTGCCGGTCAGCCGGAGCTTTTCGCGCAGCAGCTCGACCAGCAGAGTCCGGCCCTCGACCTCGACCGTGCTGGTTTTCCCGTTCACGGTCAGCGTCACCTGCGGCATCTGCCTCTCCCCCTGTTGCGCGGGCCCCGGGCGGGGCAACCTTGCGATGGGGGAGAAAGTCACCCCGCCTCAGCCCCGCGTCAAGCGTTGCGTTGCCAATCCGCCGGGGCGGCGATCACCCGCTTGCGCCCGCGGGTCGCCAAGGCAAGGCCGCCCAACAGGATGGTGCCGAGCGGCCAGATCGCCATCAGCGTGCCAAGGGTCTGGGCGCCGAACAGCCCGGCGCCCATGGCCACTTCGGGATCGTCGCTGCCCATATAGCGCGGGAGCACCGAACAGGTGGCGAGTCCGGCCCCCAGCGTGACGATCTGGAAGGCGAAGAAGGCCCATTTCACCGCCCGGCCGAAGCGCCGGCGCGGCTCCCGGACCTCCAGCAGGATCGGCTCAGCCATGCCCGCGCCTCAGGCCGCCAGCACCGCATGGCCCTTGGTGCCGGCCAGGGGATTCTCGGCTGCCGGCATTTCGTGCAGGTGGCAGGCGGACAGATGTCCGGGCGCCAACGCATCCGCCACCGGCACCAGCTTCGGCTCCTCCGTCCGGCAGCGGTCGAAGGCGTAGGGGCAGCGGGTATGGAAGCGGCACCCCTTGGGCGGGTTGATCGGGCTCGGCACATCGCCCTTCAGGATGACGCGCTCGCGCGCCGCCCCGGGCTCGGGGATCGGCACGGCGGATAGCAGGGCTTCGGTGTAGGGGTGCTTCGGCGCACCGAACAGGCTGCGCTTGGGCGCCACTTCGACGATCTTGCCGAGATACATCACCGCGACCCGATGCGTCATGTGCTCGACGATCGCGAGATCGTGGCTGATGAACAGCATGGCAAGGCCGAGTTCCTGCTGCAGGTCCTGCAACAGGTTGACGATCTGCGCCTTGACCGAGACATCGAGCGCCGAGACCGCCTCGTCGCAGATGATCAGGTCCGGCTCGGCCGCCAGGGCCCGGGCGATGCCGATGCGCTGGCGCTGGCCGCCCGAGAACTCATGCGGCCAGCGGCCGACCGCATCGCGCGGCAGCCGCACCTTGTCCATCAGCGCGGCAATCCGCGCATCCAGATCCGCGGCGTTCCTGGCCAGGCCGAAATTGCGGATCGGCTCCGCCAGGATGTCCTTCACCCGCATGCGCGGGTTGAGCGAGGAGAAGGGGTCCTGGAAGACCACCTGGACGCGGCGCCGGAGCGGGCGCAGCGCGCTGGGCGAGAGGTCGTCGATCCGCTGCCCATCCAGCACCACCTGGCCACCAGTGATGGGGAACAGCCGCAGCACCGCCTTGCCGACGGTCGATTTGCCGCAGCCGCTCTCGCCGACCAGCGACAGGGTCTCGCCGCGCTCGATATGGAAGGAGATGCCATCCACCGCATAGACGAAGCCGGTGGTGCCGCCCATGAAGCCGCCCTTCAGCGGGAAATGCTTCTTCAGGTCACTGACCTCGAGCAGACGCTGGCTCATGCCGCGAGGGCCCCTTCCTTCGGCGCAAAATGACAGGCGACAACATGGGCCGGCGCCTTGGCCTCCAGCGCCGGCGCGACCTGGAGGCAGATATCGACCGCCTTGGGGCAACGGCTGGCGAAGACGCAGCCGGGGATCTTCTGCTTCAGGCTGGGCACCAGGCCGGGGATTTCCGCCAGCTTCCCCTCATCGCCCGAGAGCGAGGAGCCGAGCTTGGGCATCGAGCCCAGCAGCCCCTGCGTGTAGGGATGCCGCGGATTGCGGAAGAGATCGACCGCCGAGGCCTCCTCCACCTTCTTGCCGGCATACATGACGATCACCCGCTCGGCCACCTCGGCCACCACGCCGAGATCATGGGTGATGAGCACGATGGCCGCACCCACCCGGCGCTTGAGGTCGCGCATCAACTCCAGGATCTGCGCCTGAATGGTGACGTCGAGCGCGGTGGTCGGCTCATCGGCGATCAGCAGCTTCGGATTGCAGGCCAGCGCGATGGCGATCATCACCCGCTGGCGCATACCGCCTGAGAGCTGGTGCGGGTATTCCCGCACCCGGCGCTGGGGCTCCGGGATGCCGACCAGGATCAGCATCTCCACCGCCTTGGCCTCGGCCTCGGCAGCCGAGAGGCCCTGGTGCAGGCGCAGCGTCTCGCCGATCTGGCGACCCACCGTCAGCACCGGGTTCAGCGAGGTCATCGGCTCCTGGAAGATCATGCTGATCTCATTGCCGCGGATCGCCCGCATCTCGCGCTCTGACAGTTGCAGCAGGTCGCGGCCCTGGAAGCGGATGGCGCCGGCGATCTTGCCCGGCGGCTCCGGGATCAGCCGCAGGATGGACATGGAGGTGACCGACTTGCCGCAGCCGCTCTCCCCCACGATCGCCACCGTCTCCCCGGCATTGACGGAGAAGGAGACGCCGTCCACCGCGCGGTTGACCCCATCGGGCGTGCGGAAATGGGTTTGTAGATTCTCGACTTCGAGGAGCGGGGGCATGGGCTAGAGCCTTTTCGCCATGCGGGGGTCGAGCGCATCGCGCAGCCCGTCACCGAGCAGGTTGACCGCCAGCACGGTGATCGAGAGGAAGACCGCGGGGAAGAAGACGATATAGGGCTTCACCTGCCACAGCGCGCGGCCTTCCGCCATGATGTTCCCCCAGGAGGGGATGATCGGCGGCGTGCCGGCGCCGATGAAGGACAGGATCGCTTCGGTGATCATCGCCGCGGCGCAGATATAGGTCGCCTGCACGGTGATCGGCGCCAGGGTATTGGGCAGGATATGGCGCAGGATGATCATCGGCGTGCGGGTGCCGGCGGCGACGGCCGCTTCCACATAGGGTTGTTCGCGCAAGGACAGCACCACGCCGCGCACCAGGCGCGATACGCGGGGGATTTCCGCGATGGTGATGGCGATGATGACGTTCTGCACGGAACCCCGCGTCAGCGCCATCAGCGCGATCGCCAGCAGGATGGGCGGGATCGACATCAGCCCGTCCATGATCCGCATGATGATCGAATCCGCCAGCCGGATATAGCCGGCGATCATGCCGATGGTCAGCCCGACGATGGAGGCGAGGAACGCCACCGAGAAGCCAACGAGGAGCGAGACGCGGGCGCCGTAGAGCACGCGCGAATAGACGTCGCGGCCCAGCATGTCGCTGCCGAACCAGTACATCGAGGACGGCTCCCGCGTCCGCTTGGCCGGGGCCAGGGCGGTGGGATCGACGGTGCCGAGCACGGGCGCGAAGATCGCCACGAACAGCATCAGCAACAGCAGGAAGCCGCCCACCGCAATGGTCGGGTTGCGCCGCAGGAAGCCGATGAAACCCTTCTTCGGCTTCACGGGCGGCAACACATCCGGCATGACCGGGGCGGCGGCATAGGCGCCCACGTCGATGCCGCCGGGCGCGAGGGTGCTGGCGGAGGCCATCAGTAGCGGATCCTCGGGTCGAACAGTGTGTAGAGCAGGTCAATCGCCAGATTGACCAGGACGTAGACGAAGCTGAACAGCAGCACGACGCCCTGGATCACCGGATAGTCGCGCCGCAGGATGGCATCGACCGTCAACCGACCGAGGCCGGGGATCGCGAAGACGCTTTCCGTCACCACCGCGCCGCCGATCAGCAGGGCGATACCGATGCCGATGACGGTGACGATGGGCACCGCCGCGTTCTTCAGCGCGTGCAGGAACAGAATGCTGCGCTGCCCCGCGCCCTTGGCCCGCGCCGTCCGGATATAGTCCTGGCTCAAGACCTCGAGCATGGTGGCGCGGGTGATGCGGGCGATCAGCGCGATGTAGACCCCGCCGAGCGCCACCGCCGGCAGGATCAGGTTTTGCAGCCAGGGACCGATCCCGTTCTTCAGCGCGGTATAGCCCTGCACCGGCAGCCAATCGAGTTCCAGCGCGAAGATATAGGCCAGCAGATAGCCCACCACGAAAACCGGGATGGAAAAGCCGAGCACGGCGAAGCCCATCACCGCGCGGTCGATCCAGGTGCCCTGCTTCCAGGCCGCGAGCACGCCCATCGGCACGGCGATGCTGATCGCCAGGATCAGCGTGAGGATCATCAGCGACAACGTCGGCTCGATCCGCTGGGCGATCATGGTGGTGACCGGCAGGTTGGTGAAGATCGAGGTGCCGAGATTGCCGTGGACGATATCCCACAGCCAGGCCCCGAAGCGGACCAGGAAGGACCGGTCGAGCCCGAGCGAGGCGCGGATGCGCTCGACATCCTGCGGCGTCGCCTGATCCCCGGCGATGACGGCGGCCGGGTCGCCCGGCGCGATATAGAGCAGCGAGAAGACGAAAAGGGCGACGATCGCCATGACCGGGATCGTCGCCAGAACCCGCCTGATGATATAGGCGGTCATGCCTTGGCAACGCCCCACGGCACGGGGAACGGGCCCTTGACGATGCCCGAGACATTGCTGCGCCAGGCCTGATAGCCCAGGAAAAAGCCGGTCGGGACATAGAGCACGTTCTCGACCGCCGCGGCATTCAGCTTGCCGAGTGCGGCCTTCTCCGCCGCCTGGTTCGGCGCATCGAACCACTCGCCGACCGCGCCCTCCACCGCCGGGATATCGGGCCAGCCGAACCAGGCCTTGTCGCCATTGGCGCGGATCGCGATGTAGACGGCGGGGTTGATGCAATCCGCGCCGGCATGCCAGCTGTGGAACATCGACCAGCCGCCCTGCCCGACCGGGTTCTTCATGGCGCGGCGCTGACCGGTGGTGCCCCAATCGGTGGCCACGTAATCAACGTTGAAGCCGATCCGCTTCAGCAGGTCCGCCGTCACATCGCCCTGCGCCTTGGTGATCGGCTGGTCCTGCGCGACAACGCAGGTGACGGGGGAGCCGTTATAGCCGCTTTCCGCCAGCAGCCGCTTGGCGAGGTCCATCTGCGGCCCCTTGGCCAGCACATCGCCGCCCTGTTCGGTATAGAGCGGCGTGCCCGGCGTGAAGTAACCGCCGAGCTTCTTCCACAGCGCGTTATCGTCGCCGACCAGCGCGCGCATGTAGTCTTCCTGACTCAGCGCCGCGAGCACCGCCTGGCGGGCCTTCAGGTTGTTGAAGGGCGTGGTCAGGTGGTTCATCCGGAAGGTGCCGATATTGCCGAGGGGGTCGGCGATATCGACGCGGATATTGCGGTTGCGCTTCAGCTGCGGGATCAGGTCGGTGATCGGGTTCTCCCACCAATCCACCTCCCCGGCTTGCAGCGCATTGGCCGCGGTGGCGGGGTCGGGCATGACGATCCATTCCACCCGGTCGATCAGCATCTTCTTGCCGCCGGCCAGCCAACTGCCCGGCTCCTGCCGCGGCTGGTAATCGGCGAAACGCTCGAACACCGCCTTGGCGCCGGGCACCCATTCGCCCTTGGCGAATTTCATCGGGCCGGAGCCGATATACTCGTCGATCTGCTTGAAGGGATCGGTCACCGCCAGGCGCTCGGGCATCATGAAGCACATCGGCGTGGAGTTCTTGCCCAGCGCCATCAGCATCTTCGGATAGGGCTTGGCCAGCACCCAGCGGAAGGTGCGGTCATCGACCGCGACCAACTCCTTCTGGATCGCCTTCAGCATCAGCCCCATGGAATCGCGGGCCGACCAGCGGGTCAGGCTGGCGACGCAATCCTTGGCCAGCACCGGGCTGCCATCATGGAATTTCAGCCCCGGGCGCAGCTTGAAGGTCCAGGTCAGGCCATCGGCCGAAACCTCCTCGCTCTCCACCATCTGGCGCTGCGGGGTCAGCGTCTCATCGAAGCCATAGAGCGTGTCCCAGACCATGATCGCGGCGTTGCGGACGACGTATTG
>CAITYE010000356.1 GCA_903896535.1 uncultured Paracraurococcus sp. | reverse complement strand
GGCGGGCACGCCGCGGCCGATTATTGAGAAGGTAAACGCCGCCATGAAGGCGGTGGCCGAGGACCCCACGGTGCAGCAGCGCTTCGTGCAGACCGGGGCGAAATGCGTCTGGTCGAGCCCGGAAAAGGCCGCCGAATGGGCCGCGGCGCAGCGGCCGATGTTCCAGGAGATGGTGAAGATCTCCGGCGCGCGGATGGAATAGGGACGGGGTCCCGCCCTTGCCGCCCCTGTCGCAGCGAAAGGCCCGCCTGCATGTCCGATGACCGGAACGGTCTGTTTTTGACCGGCACCTCCACCCGGACGCTGGAGGGAGAAATCTTCGATGCAGTCGACCGCAATGGTCAGCCGGTTGCCATCTGGGTGACGGTGGAGGCCGTGCAGGATTTCGGCTTTCACCAGGTCCAGGCGGCGGCCGAGACGCTGCTGCGCCAGGGCGATACCACGACCATCAACGGGACGATCGTGATCCGGGTGGACCGGACCATCATCGACGATCTGTTCGAGGATTAGGCGGGGAACACCACCATTGAAGGGGGGGTGGCGCGGGCCGATCCGGAAAAGCTCCCGGATCGACCCATGGGGGCAGCGCGTGTCAGCGCGCCCCCGGAGAGCCGATCAGGCCCCGCGGCGCCGCCGCACCAGACCGAGACCGACGAGCCCGCCGCCAAGCAGGAGGAGCGATGCCGGCTCCGGCACCGGGGTGATATCGGTGATCACGACCGAGGCGGCGGTGTAGGTGTCTGCGAGGAGGAAGGTGGAGTTGGCGCCGGAACTATAGGAGCCGCCGCCGCCGCCGCCGTTATCGCTGCTGCCGCCGCCGCCGCCGCTATAGCCGCCGCCGCCGCCGCCACCGCCGCCATATTCGCCGGCGCCGCCGCCGCCGCCACCACCGAAGCCGCCGGCACCGCCCGTGGCGCTATCAAACGTGCCTCCGGCGCCACCGGCCGGTGCGGTGAATGCGCCGCCGCCGTCGCCGCTATCCCCGCTGGTGCCAGCCGTGACAAAGCCGCCACCGCCGCCGCCGCCAGAATCGGTGGCCCCGGTCCCGCCCGAGCCGCCGGTACCGCCGGTGCCGTCGTACGTGGTCTTGCCAGCTGTGGTGAAGGAGGCGTTGCGATTATTGCCGCCGGAGTTCCCCCAGGACCCACCGCCGCCACCGCCGCCGGCGACCAGCAGGGCAAGGCCGCCGGAGACGACGAAACTGCCGCCGCCGCCGCCGCCGCCGGCATAGGGGCTGCTATCGTAGTTGCCGCCGGTCCCACCGCCCCAGCCCCCGCCCACGAGGATGCTGAGATGCTGCCCGGCAACGAAGGAAAACTCCCCGGTCACAATCGCGCCGGCGCCAGGATAGCGCCCGCGCGTGCTGAACCCGCCGGCGGCCCCGGTGGCGGCAACGGAATAGGTCCCGGTGGTCGGCACCACCCAGTCCACGATGGCGCCGGTATAGAAAAAGGGATCGGCTTTGGCCGTGGCCGATGCCAGGGCCATGCCCAGAAGGGCGGTCGCCGCCAAGGCGGCGGATGAGGGGATTGATCGACGCATGTTGAAAACCTCTGCGGGGTGATGGGCCAGGTCCCAAGGGAGGTTTGAGAAAGCGCCCCTGAGATCCGGGACGAAGGTAGGAGTGAAGGAAAACAAATTGCACATGCTAAGATTACTAATCATTTTTTTTGGCGGAAATATAACGTAAATCGCGAAATATAGAAAACATACATCAAAAAATTTGCGTAATCTGATCTTTTGCGGGTTCTCAGCGACCCCTCGGCCAGCGGAAAAGCGCAAGCGGTGGGGGGCCGTGTCTGCGGCAGGGCGAACCGGCGGACCACCAAGGGGAGAGTGGAAATCCGGCGTGGGCCGGACCATCAGCGACCATTGGCTCGAGGATGAGGCAGCGCCTCGAAACTGGGTCTATTGGGAAATTAAGCTTGTATTCCTAAATTATATCAGCCAATATGTCAGCCCGGTCCGCCCTCTGGTCCGGCGCTCCTTCAAAGCCGCCTCCGCCTCTCCGCCCCGCACCCGCCCCAGGGTGCGGCAGCCGTCCTTTGCCCGCCCAAGCCCATTCCTGTGGATGGGAAGGCCTTGCCCGGAGCCAGACCGCACCACCCCTCATCGGCCTGACGGCGCACCAAATCGGTTCCCTGAATGACGCCGAAATGGATGAAAAATCGCTCCCCCAGGCGCCGTTTGCCGGCCCCTGGGGATTTTGTCCGAAACCCCGCGATGGCGGATTTCCGGCGCGCGGATGGAGTAGGGGGCAGGCGCCGGCCCCACCCGCCCACCCCCTGGCCCTTTGAAAGCCCTGCCCGCATGTCCGATGGCCCCCAGGACCTGTTCCTGACCGGAAAATCCACGCGGACGGAGGAGGGGGAGATCGTGGAAGCGGTCGATCGCGCGGGGAACCCAGTCGCCATCTGGGTCACGATCGAGGCTATTCAGGACTTCGCCTTCCACCAGGTTCAGGCGGCCGCCGAGATGCTGCTGCGGCAGGGCGATACGGCGACCGTCAATGGGACCATCGTGATCCGGGTGGACCGGAGGATCATCGACGATTTGTTCGAGGATTAGAGCCTGCTGCGCTCGCATTCGCTCACGCCCCCTGTTCTAAGCTTTGTTGGATCGCGGGATTCAGCGTTTTCTGCCAGTTCGCCGCAACGCATCCCGGCCTCGGGTAGGTTTGTGGCCTGCCGGCTGGGTGCCTGCCCGACCAACGGCCCAAACCTTTGCCCGTTGGTCTTCGGCTTTTTGGCCCCCTCATCGCCAGGCGGAAACCTCGGGTGTCCTGGGCCAGAGCAGCTGCCGGTCTGATGGATCACGCGGTGATCCTTCAGACCGGATATTGCCGCACCCGGCGCGCGGCGAAGCCGCCTGCCAGCGGTATCAGGCCGCCGTGCGGCGCTTCCGCCGGCGGGCGTAGCCCAGGCCCAAAAGGCCAGCGCCGAGCAGGGTCATCGTGCCGGGTTCTGGCACCTGAACGCCGTACTGGACGTAGTTATAGAGATTGGTGGAGTCAGCCACCCCGACGCCATAGGACACGCCGCTGCCGGCATCCCCGTTGCTGAAGAAGTTCAGCACCATGCCATTATCCAGTGTGAAAAGCATGCCGTAGATGTCGGCGATGCCGCCATGCGGGGGCCAGTCATTTGCGGTTTGCGCTGAACCCGCCGGCCAGAAGAGGTTGTCATAAGTGAAAAAAGGACTTTGCGGACGATTAGCGACGCTGTACCGGCTGAAATCGGCCGGGGCCATCGTGTTGCTTGGGCTGCCTGGGGTCACCGGGTTCACTGGATAGACCCCGGTGATCGAAACATTGTTCAGGGTTAGGCCGTTATTGGTATCGGTGAACGAGCCTGTCGCGCCGGTCATTTTGAAGGCGTCCGGGTATTTGGCGTCGGTCGCCGCGCCATAGGTTAGCGTGACATGACCGGACAGGCCCGCAGCGCCAAAATCGAAAGTATAATTTGTGGCGTGGGCTTCAGTGGCCAGCAACCAACTGGCTGCGCAAGCCGTCGCTAAGAGGAAAAATCGAGGCATTTTTTTCTCCCATGTTTATTGGCCTGTGACATTTTCTGATGATCAAGCCGCGGCCATCTCGATAATTTTTCGCAGCGTCGCATATCATGGGTTGTTACGAAAGATCACCACGCAACAGTATCGTATGGCTGTTTTCAAGCTGTCAAGTCTGGGATGTGACATTTTCACAAAGATCTACGGAGCAGCTTGATCGGGTTCGCTGGAGAACTGGGGGGCAGAAAAAGCGGATACAAACGGTGATTGGATTTGACCGTTGGTATTAGACCATGCTGCGTTTGCGTTCGCTCATGTATCCGGCTCTAATATTCGTTTGGTCGCGGGATTCAGCGCCTTCGGCGATTCCGGCTCAACGCATCCCGCTCAAATTTTTGTTTGGTCGCGGGATTCAGCGCCTTCGGCGATTCCGCCTCGACGCATCCCGCTCTAGATCGACGCCGGCTCCATCAGCGCCGAAGCTGCTCTGGGCGCTCAGCTACCCTTCGGGACGTCTGCTGCGAAAATTAGGAAAAATTACTTGTCATCAGCGAGGAGAATCGGCTAAAACGGGCAACCGGGCTATCACATCGCAGCCCGCCGCTCCTTCAAAGTCGCATCCGTCACCCCTTCGCCGTGCCGCCTTGGCCGGCCCTTTCGGCGCGCCGCCCCGAAGGCCCTCAATTCTTGAAGTCCTCAAGTCCAATCGCCGGTGTTTGGCCGATGACCCAGGCTTTGGCCGGATTGGGTCCGTTGCGGCCTCAACCCCTGGCGAGGTTCAGAAATCGGCAAGGCCACGCCCCGCGCCAGCCCTCAAAGCCTCAATACTTTAGGCCCAAGCGCAACTTTGGCCGCGATTTCCGCCACTTTCCCCGGATTGGGTCCGCTCCGGCCTCAATCCCCGGCGCGGTTCAGGAACCGGCAAGATCTGGCCCTTTGGCCACCCCGGGGCATTTGTCCGTAACGCGCAAAAGCTGGGTTTCCGGCCGGTTTCGCCGGCCGGACCCGGGCCTTGCTCAGCGCGCGAAGAGCCAGTCATACCCCTGGCCGGCCCGCTTCAGCCGGCCCGCTGTCGGGCTTGGGAAATGGATCGGCAGCAGCAGCGTGTCGGTCTCGGCGATCTCCTCGAACACCCGCTTGCGGCTATTGGCCGCCGCCACCGGGTCCCAGCAGAAGATCGTGGACATGCCGGGGTCCAGGCATTGCAGCTGATGGTGCAGCATATCCCCGGCGATAATCGCCCGCTGGCCCTTGCTGCGGACTTCTACGCAGATATGCGCCGGGGAATGCCCGGGCGTCAGGATCAGAGAGATGCAGTCATCCAGCGTGAAGCCCTCATCCACCAGCAGGGCTTGGCCGGCGGCGACGATGGGTTCACAATTCATCTTCCAGACGCCGCCCGCACCGCCCGCGCGTTCCTTGCCTTCCTTGGCCAGCTGTTCCCAGGCCGCGTATTCCGCCTTGTGGAACACGTATTTGGCCTTCGGGAAGGTCGGCACCCAGCGCCCATCCACCAGCTTCGTGTTCCAGCCGCTGTGGTCGATATGCAGGTGGGTGCAGAAGACGTAGTCGACATCGGCCACGGTCAGCCCTTCGGCCGCCAGCGCCTTCAGCCAGGGCGTCTTGTCAAAATCCATCGGCGCCGGATAGCCCTTATCCTCGCCCGTGCAGGTATCGACCAGCACCACATGCCGCCCCGTGCGGATGACAAAGGTCTGGTAGGTGATGACCATCTTGCCGGAAGCGCGGTCCAGCACCTCTGGCGCGCAGCGGGCCACATCGGCGGCCTTGGCGGCGGTGTCATAGTTCAGGAACATGTCTTCGGGCCGGCGCCAGGGGCCGTCCCGTTCGATCAGGCTGGTGATCGCGACATCGCCGATCTGCAGGCGTTGCATGCTGGACTCCTCCGGTTTTGCGGATGGGACTTTCCCAGAGAACGCGGCCGCTGCATACCGCCCGCGATGTCCCGCCCCCAAGCCGCGCTCTGGCTGAACAGCCTGCTGGTCGATCACGCGGTCTTCCGCCTGGCTTGGCGGAACTGGGGCGTGGTCGCGCCCGGCCGGCTGTACCGCTCCAACCACCCGTTGCCGTGGCAGTTGCGGGCGGCGACCCGCCGGCTGGGCCTGCGGACGGTGATCAATCTGCGTGGGGAACGCGCGGGCTGCGGGTCCGACCGGCTTGGCCGCATCGCGGCGCGGGAAGCCGGGCTGGTGCAGCTCGATGCCCCCTTCGAAAGCCGTGGGGCGCCGCACAAGGACCGTATCCTCCGCCTGGCGCACCTGCTGGAGGCGGCCGAGGAGCCGATCCTGATCCACTGCAAATCGGGCGCCGACCGGACGGGGTTGGTGGCCGGCATCTGGCTGCTGCTGCAAGGCGCCCCGGTTGCGGCGGCGATGGCCCAGCTGAGCCTGCGCCACGGCCATATCCGCCAGAGCAAAACGGGCATTCTGGATGCCTTCTTCGCCGACTATGCGAAGGCCGCGCCGAAACCCTTCCTCGACTGGCTGCGAGAGGATTACGACGAGGCGGCGCTCAGGGCGGGCTTTGCCTCCCGCGCCTGGGCCGACGGGCTGGTCGATAAAATTCTCCGGCGCGAGTAGCCCTTCATCCTTTCTTCATCCTTGCGTCGTAGCGTGAGCGAGAGGCAAGTCATGAACGCAAACCCGATCCTCCCGCTACCAGCCCTCGCGCGCTCCTCTGGCCTGGAGCGTTCCGCGGCGTCGCCGCCCGAGCGGCCACCTGAGGGGCCATCTGCTGAGAGCGGTCCCAGCCCCGGACCCAACCCGGCGCTGCGGGTCGACCCGAAGCTTGGCATCGTCGTGCTGGAATTCCTGAATGCGCAGGGCAAGACGATCAGCAGCCTGCCGACCGAGCGGGTCCTGGCCGAGTATCGCCGGACCGGTCATCCCGCGGGGACGGAGCTAACGGAGCCAAGTGTGGAGGCCCCGAACGCGGCGGATACGAGCCCGCCGGCCAGCGCTTGATGGGCTGGGAGGGGTTTAGCCGCTGAAGCGTCCGGCGGGCTGCCGGACCGGGGCGAGGGGCCCCAGGCCGAGCACCTCCTCCTCATGCCGCATCACCCGACGGGCGAGCTTCAGCGCCGCGTAGCAATCGTCGCCCTCGGCGAGTTCGAGCGCTTGGGTCAGCATCTCTCGCGCCAGGCCGGAGGTGGTGGCCGCCTGGAATTCCGCGATCAACGCCCGCGCAGCGCCAAGGCCGCCGGCGCGTTCGTCATCGGAGCCGATATAGGCGGTCTGCAAGGCGAAGTAGATGCGTCGCGCCGGAGAGGTAGCTGCCTCGGGCGACATGATTTGCTTGCCGAAGAGAAAGCGTGCCTTGGCGGCCAGTTCTATGCGCGTGCGGTTACGGAAGCGGATGGGCGCGCCGTTGACGACCATCAGATCCCCTTGCCGTAATTCGAGCACCAGCGTGGACATGTTATCTCCTCTCGGGGATCGGCCCGGCGGCCGGAAGGCAGTATGGTCGGTTCCGCTTAACGCCCGCTGAAGCGAGGCTCAGCGCAGGAACTGGGTGAGATTGAGGTTCGCCAGCCGCCCGAGCACGGTGTAGCTGGCTTGCAGCGCGGTCTGGGTCTGCTGCAGGGCCGCGAGTGTCGAGGCCATGTCGACATCTGTGATGCCGGCGAGTTGGCCCTTTAACGCATCGCGCATCGCCGCATGGTTGTCCTGCGTGGTCTTGAGTTGCTGCTCGGTCAGGCCGAGCGCGCCGGCCTCATTGCTGATGCCGTCGCTGG
Organism: uncultured Paracraurococcus sp.; assembly: GCA_903896535.1. GTDB lineage: Bacteria > Pseudomonadota > Alphaproteobacteria > Acetobacterales > Acetobacteraceae > CAITYE01. The sequence goes on along the minus strand of CAITYE010000356.1, from coordinate 8,240 downwards.
CGGCATGTAGCCCGTCACGGATCAGGCTGGTCAGCTGACGGAAATCCTGCGGAACGGCGGCCTGTGCCGGTGTCAGCGCGGCGATCGAGGCGAGCCCGCGCAGTAGGTCACGGGCCCAGGACCCGGTCGTATTGCCGTTCGATGCCGTATCGGCATTGCGATTGGCAAAGAGACCGAAGGGCAGCGTCTGGCCATCGGCGGTCGGGATCGAACGGCGCCCTTCCGCGAGCCCCGTCGCCGGGTCTGAGACGAAGGCCGAGAACGGCGTCACGCCGGCGGTATCGGATTGCGCGATCGCCTTCGTGCTGGCGTCGATGCTCGTTGCATTGCCACCGCCCAGCGTGGCGACAGCAGCGGCAATCTGGGTGGCGAGGCCGGAGGTGGGCAGGCCCTCGGCGTTGGGGACTGGCGGATTGGCGCTGTCTGTCCCACCGAAGAGGTACTGGCCCTGGTACTGGCTGTTGAGCAACTGCCCCGCCTGCACCAGTGCCCGCTTCGCCGCGCTTGCCGCGAAGGCAAGGGACTGCGTGTCGCTCGGGTCGAGCTTGATGGCGGTGGTATTGGCAAATTGCGTGGCGATATCCTGCAACTGCTTGAGTGCGGTCTGGCTCGCCTGGGTCTCGCCGAGGGTGCGGTCGATGACCTTCCCATAGGTATCGAGGCGCGACATCGCGGAGCCGAGCGACTGCGCCCGCGCCAGTTGCGGCGCAATGTCGCCGGCGACCGCCCCTATCTTGCCGGTCGCCACTTGGCGGGTCAGGGTTTGCAAACGCAGCCGAAGCGCTTCGGTATCCGTTTGCACAAGGCTCAGTATATCGATCCCCGGCATGCCTGGCCTCCGTGTCAGCTACCGATAGAGAGCAGCGACGACCACATGCTCTGGATCGTTGAGATCACCCGGGCATTCGCCGCATAGGCATTCTGCAGGGTGATCATGTTCGCCATCTCCTGATCGGTATCGATGCCGGAGCGGGCATTGAACTTCGACTGCAGCGCGTCCCGGAGCGTCGCCGCGCGGTCCTTGGCATCGCTCGCCGCCGCCCGGTCGCCCACTTGGGCGCTGGTCATGCGGGCGGCGTAATCGGCGATTGCAGCGGGGGCGATGAAGGGCGAAGCGAGGCTGCCATCGGGGCCAAGACCACCGGTTGCTATTCCCGACCAGGGCACCCCCGCCGCGGCCTCGGCACCGAGGGCGTAATTTCGAACCCGGTCGATCAGCGTGGTGAAACTCGCTGGGCCACCCGTAGGGTTGGGCGTAAAGGCCGATGGTCCCGTTGGACTGCCGGTGATGGCATGCGTGCCGTCTCGCAACAGCGCCGGATTATTACCGATCGCTGGGTTCGCCATGATGCGGGCGGCGAAGCCGACCTGATTGCTGCCCGCATAGGGTTGGGTCACGTCGGGCACTGCCGTGCCGTCGCGATCGGTAAAGAGTGCGAGGCCTTCCGCGTTGAAGCGATAGGCGAGGGTCGCGGCCGTCAGGTCGAGTTCGGCCTGATAGCGCGGTAGGATTGTATCCCGGAGCCCGATCTGTTCGGCGAGTGATCCACCGCTCAATTGTTTGGTGATATCGGTGCCGTTCAGCGTAACTCCGGGCAGGCTGCCACCGACCCCGTAATAGGCTGCCGGGGCAGTCACCGCGGAGGAGGTCTGCAACACGTCGTTGTTCGGATCGAGCGGTAGAAGAACGCCATTCAGCGTGATCAGCTGGACCTCGCCATTCGGCCGACGAACGATATTAGCGGGAATGATGTTGGCAAAGCTTGCCACTGCCGCATCTCGCTTATCTTCGAGTGCGGGAGTTTCGATCCCCCGTCGCGCCCGAATCTCGTTCGTCAGGCTGGCGATCTCGCGCAGTGCCGCATTGGCCGTCGCCACGTCAGTGACGATGCCGTCCTGCGCTTCCTGGCGCGCCTTGCCCACCGCATCGGCGACGCCGTTAAGGCGCTGCGCCAGGGTCCGGGCGGCGAACCATGTTGTCTGCTGCTGCCCGGCATCGGCCGGCGCCGCCGCCAGATTGGTAAAGCCGTTCAACAGCCCGGTGATGGCATCCGCAACGGTGGTACCCGCATCAGTTGTCCCATGCGCCAGCTCGATGCCTTGCAAGGCGCTCTCACGCGTGGTGGCCGCGGCGACATCGGCCCGGCTCCGGTCAAGCCGCCCCAGCACGGCCATATCGATCTCTCTCTGGACGCCGCCCAGCCTGACGCCTGCCGGGCCGCCGGCGTCGAATACTGACTCCTGGACCAGGGTCTTGCGTGTATAGCCAGGCGTCTTGGCATTGCCGATATTCTGTGAAACGAGGTCGAGATTGCGCTGAATCGCGACCAGGCCGCTGCGGGCGATGTTGAGAGCGCTATCGAGGCCCATGGTTCAGCCCCTCAGCGCGCCATGTTGATCGTTTCTTGCAGCATCTGATCCGAGGTGGTGACCACCTTGGTATTCGCCGAATAGGCCCGCTGCGCGACGATCAACTTAGTGAATTCAGAGGCGATGTCGACGTTCGATTTCTCAACCGAACCGTTGACCAGCTTGCCCGCGCCGTTGGTTGCGGTCTCATTGACGGTGGCCTCGCCGCTTTCGACCGTGCGCATGAAGGCCTGCCCGTCAAGGCGTTCCAGCTTGTCCACGTTTTTGAAGGTAACCACCGGCGCCCGGGCGATAATCCGGCTCTGCCCGTTATCGTAGTTTACCGTTACATCGCCATTGGCACGGATCGCGAGATCAGAGAAGGAGCCAAGCGCGACGCCGTTCTGTGAGGTACCGCGCAGGTCGAATTTCCCTGTGCTGCTGGCGAACTGGGTCAGCCCTAGCGCTTGCCCGAAAGTCCCGAGATTGAGGTTTAGATTTTGCGGCCCCTGGCCAAAATCGAAGACCATCCCGAGATCGGAAGCGGTTGCGCCAGCGCCAGGGACAGTGACCGAGGCGGGCGTTGTCCCGATGGTGGTGATGCTACCGAGAGTGCCAGGCGCGACACCGGCGGCGTTGCCGAAGGAGAGCTGAACGTCGAAACCGCCTGCGCCATAGGTGACATCGCCCGCCGCCGTCACGTTCATTGTCCAGGTATCCGCCGCGGTATTGGTGAAGGTCATCGTCACCAGACGTTGGTTGCCGAGCGCATCGTAGATCTGGATCGGGCTGCTTAGGGAAAGCGGCGGCGTCGTGATGGTGCTGGTGGAGGGCAAATTGGCCGTGATGCTGGCTTGGCTTGTGGCGATCGGGTTGTAGACCTGTTGCGAGACCTGAACTGGGGTGATTTTGGTACGGTCCGGGAGACCGGTAAGGGGGTCCGAGGGCCAGCCCTGCAGGAAGTAGCCCGAACTATTAACGAGATAGCCATTGGCATCCTGCGAAAAATCGCCGGCCCGGGTGTAGAATTGGCGCTCATCGAAGGTCGGCGTGGTGCCTGTGATACCGATCGCACGCGCGACACTGAACATACCCTGGCCGCTGATCGCCATGGCGAGCGGATTATCGGAGATTTCAGTGGGGCCCTGCACCGCGTTCGAATAAGCCGGGCGGGCGGTGACCGAGCCTGGTTCATTGTCGATGAGCGTGGAGCGCGTGACGTAGGAGACGAAATCTGTATCGACACGTTTGAAGCCGACCGTCTGGCTGTTGGCCACGTTGTCGGAGATATTGCCGAGCGCCTTTGACTGCGAGGTCAGGCCGCTGATGGCGGTTGCAAGCGCGCCGAAGATCGACATGGCAAGGCTCCAAGAGGCGTTTGTGCGGCGGTCCCTCGAAGGCCCTGGGATCGCACGAACCGGATTGCTGCCGAGATATTGCAGGCGCCATGCCAGGCTTACCGGCCGCAAAAGCGGCGAAACCTGCCATCTGCCCGGCAAAGCTTGCCGGTCTGGCGGCCGAGTGTTCCGGTCAGGCGTGGCCCAGGGGTGGAACGCCGCTCGCAATGGCACCGCAGGCCGCAGTCGCCGAGCCGGAGTCGCCGATGCCCAATCTCAACGTCACCCCACCATCAGCACCCCCACCGCCGATGAGCGCCGCTGCTGCCACCCCAGCCGGAAAGGACGAACCCGCTGGCGACTTCCTGGCTGTGCTGGCGATGGAGAGCAACGATGGACACTCCGCGGCGGCGGTCCAGGCCAATGCGCTCAGCCCCCTCGGCGACGCCGAGAAAGGGACGAAAGCAGGGACCACGGCCATCGATACGACCCTGCCGGCGGCCGACGCGAAGGAACAGGCGCCCGCCGATCTAGCCGCCACGCCCCTGCTGGTTGCGCTCACGGCGCTCATGCTGCCGCAAGCCATCTCTCCGCAGCCGGCAGTTTTTCTGGCCCCTTCAGCGGCTGGCGCCGCCGAAGCTGCGAGCGCTGGTTCGCAACTGCCGGCGATGCCAGCCGGCTTCGTGCCGCCTGGGGGGCCAGCGGCTCCAAGCGTGTCGGGGGCAGGTAATGCGTCGGGGGTGCCCCCCGATGCTCTCGGCCAATTGCCCGAGGCGCCCGCGCCGCCTGAGTTCCCCATCGAATTGGAGGCCATGCTGACCTCCGTCGAGGCAGCGACCAAGTCGGCCGCGGCCAGGCCTATTGCGCGTCCCGCTGCCGCGCCCGCGATGCCGCCGGCCGAGGGGCGCGGTGCCGGGCGCTTGGCCGGGAATCCTGCAGCGGCTGCTGTCGCCTCGCGGGCTTCGCCACAATCCGAGGACGGGCGTGGGCCGGCGGAAGCGGCCGTTGCCACGCCTGACCAAGCCGGGCCTGCTGGTCCGCTGGCTGCGGCGTTGGGCGCCGAAGATGAGCGTGGTTCCGGCCGGGATGAAGATCGCCGGGGTCAGGAGCGGCCGCCGAGCCAAACGGCGACCTTCGCCGTCGCTGGGGCAGGCGCCCCCGTCGCGGAGAGCCGGCCGGCGCCGGCCACCAATCTGCCCCCGCAGCCGCACCTCACGGCAACGCCGCAGCAACAGGTGGCTCCCGTGCTCATCGCCCTGGCCCATGCGCCGCAGCATGGGGGACGGATCACGGTCGCCCTGCGGCCTGAACAACTGGGCCGGGTGGAGATTCATCTGAATCAGCAAGCCGATGGCGGCGCCAGCGTGCATCTCGTGGCCGAGCGGCCGGAAACTTTGGCCCTGCTGCAGCGCGACGCGGTGCAGCTGGACCGCGCGCTGGGGCAGGCTGGGATCACCCTGCCAAGCGGTGGACTCAGCTTTGCATTGTCTGGCGGGGAGACGGGGAGCGGCCGAGGGGGACAGCGCTCGGGCAATGGCCGCCCCCAGGCTGGGGGTGACTGGCTGGAGGGCGATGGCGGCCTGATCGGCATCGATGCCTCGCCACGTCGTCTTGTCCTCTCCCTTCTCGACATCGCCGTCTGAAAGGAATTCGTCCCAATGAGCACCTCCACCACCAGCAGCCTCGGCGCCAACCCAAACGGCACCGCCGCCAGCACCGCGACCGCAGTCGCCGGCAAAACGCAGGGGCTTGGCATTGCGGGCAGCTTCAACACCTTTCTTGCCTTGCTGACGACGCAGTTGAAAAATCAGGACCCGACCAATGCCATGGATACCAATGCCATGACGCAGCAGCTGGTCTCCTTCGCCTCCGTCGAGCAGCAGATCAATATGAACAGCAATTTGCAGTCGCTTATTGGCCTGCAACAGGCGAGCGCTGTGAGCAGCGCGGCACCGCTGCTGGGTCACCAGGTGGAGGTGGCGAGCAATCAGCTCTCCCTGCAGAACGGGCGCGCAGCGTTGCGGCTGCCGGCCTCGGCCACCGCCAGCCAGGCCCAGATCACCGTGACCGATGCCATAGGCCGGACACTGAAAAGCGATGTTGTGCAGCTCGGGGACAGCGCGGCCGATTGGCAATGGAACGGCGTCGCCGACAGCACCGGCCGGCGGGTGCCGGATGGGGCCTATACCGTGGCCGTCGCCGGGCGTGACGCGGCGGGAAATCCGCAGCCGATCGCAGCGACCACGGTGGCCACCGCGACGTCCACCACCTACACGCCGTCAAGCGGCAGCAATGGCGCCGGTAGCTTCCAGCTGAACCTGGGTGGGCTCGCGGTGCCCTTCACGGCGATCCGCAATGTCCGGAACTGATACCAACGGCGCGAGGCTTTGACTTGTGCCGAGCGCCCGAACGGGCGTCGCGGCGTATGCCGCGCAGCCGTCGCGGCGTATGCCGCGCAGCCCAGGAAACCGGCGCTTTCCGCCCGGCGATTGAGGGCCGAAAAAACAATACCAGCTGTCGAAGGATTTGACCGCTGGTATGGGCTGCTCTCGCGGGTCAGCGAAAGGGCAGCAGCAGCAGCCGATCCAGCCGTTGCCAGCCGGCGGCGCGCCAGTTGGAGAGGCCGATGCGGATATGCTCCCCCGCCGCCGCTGCTGCGCGGTCGGTGCCGAAGATCCGGTCCCAGACCGAGAGGCAAAAGCCGAAGCAGCTATTGGTCTCGACCGGCTCTTCTGAATGGTGGATGCGGTGCATGGCCGGTGTCACCAGCACTTGGCGCAGTCCCCGCTCCCATGCGGGCGGCAGGCGGATCGCCGCGTGATTAAACAGCGCGGTCGCGTTCAGCAGCACCTCGAAAATGAGCACCGCGGCGGGCGGCGCGCCGAGCGCCAGCACCGCGGCCATCTTCAGCAGCATCGACAGCAGGATTTCCAGCGGATGGAAGCGTAGCGCGCTGGTCGCATCCATCTCAGGATCGGCGTGATGCACCCGATGCAGGCGCCAGAGCAGGGGCACCGCGTGGAAGACGCGATGCTGGAGATAGACCAGGAGATCGAGGGCGATGACCGCAAGTGGCACCGAGAGCCAGCCCGGCAGGCCGAGGGCGGGGAGGAGCCCGAGGCCGTGCGCTTCGGCCCAGAGTGCGGTGCCCATGGCGGCGACCGGCAGCGCGGCACGGACCAGTATCGTGCCGACGAAAGCCAAACCGACATTGCCGGGCCAGCGCCGCCACGCCAAGGGCCGTGGCTGGCGCCAGGGCAGTAGGCGTTCGAGGAGCATCATCAGAAATAAGACGCCGAGAAAGACGCCCAGACGGATCGGGACTTCGCCTTGCATCATGCAGGAGAGATGGGGGCGGCGGGTGCCGCCCCCAAGCCCGATCAGTTCGCGCGGGCGCCGGCGGCGCGATAGCCGGCCTTCGCAGCGGATGCCTGGCACATGAAGGCACCTTCCGCCGTCTTGCCGAAGAACTGGCTGCCGGCGGCGTGGAAGATCTGGCTATCGCTATTCGCCCAGACCACCTTATCCGTCCCGCAGGCCTTCTTCGCCTCGCCTTCTGCCTTGAAAGCGGCATTGGCGTTGCCAGAGAGGCATCCACTCATGAAGGCTTGGCGATCATTACCCGCCAGCTTCTTCTCCGCCGCCTGCGCGTTGCAGGCGCGCATGCGTTCCTGCTGCGGAGTGAGACTGGGCGTCGGCGCCGCGGCCGGCGCAGCCAAGGCGGGGGCTGCGGCTGGTGCCGCCCCCGCCGAGGCCGCAGGTGGCGCGACCTGTCGCGCCGGCGCGGGCGTCGTGCCCGACACCTGCGCCACGGCCGGCCCTGCGATCAGCAGCCCGGCCAGCAGAAGCGCGCCATGCATGGCCTTAGCGCCCGACCCGGTCAGCCTCGTCGTCCGACACCCAACGGCCGACCAGACCACCAAGCACACCGCCGATGATCGGCGCTACCCAGAACAGCCAGAGCTGGGAGAGCGCGACGCCGCCCACAACCAGCGCAGGGCCGGTGGAGCGCGCCGGGTTCACCGAGGTGTTCGTAACCGGGATGGAGATGAGGTGGATCAGCGTCAGGCAGAGGCCGATCGCCAGCCCAGCCATGGCCGGAGACGCCCGCTTCGCCGTGGTGCCGACGATGATCACCAGGAAGAAGAAGGTCATCACCACTTCAGTGACGAAGCCGGCGGTCATGCCGTACTTGCCGGGCGAAGCAGCGTCGAAACCGTTCGCGGCGAGGCCTTTCACGCCAATATCCCAGCCCGGCTGGCCAGAGGCGATGAAGTACAGGACGAATGCGGCCACAATGGCGCCTAGGGTCTGGGCGACGATGTAGGGCACAGCCTCACCCGCCGGATGGCGGCCAGCGGCGACCAGGCCGGCGGTGACCGCCGGGTTGAAGTGGCCACCTGAGATGGGGCCGAAGGCATAGGCGCCGGTCACGACCGTGAGGCCGAAGGCGAGCGAAACGCCGAGCAGGCCAATGCCGACATTCGGAAAGGCAGCAGCCAGAACGGCGCTGCCGCAGCCGCCAAGTACGAGCCAGAAGGTGCCGAGGAATTC
>CAITYE010000355.1 GCA_903896535.1 uncultured Paracraurococcus sp. | reverse complement strand
GGCTACCCGATGGGCCCATTTGGCGTGAACGATCTCTCCGGCCTCGACGTCAGCTACCAGACCCGACGGCGGCGCAAGGCGGAAGACCCGAACTACCGTATGCTGCCGGTCCCCGATCGGCTGGTGGAGATGGGCCGCAAGGGGCAGAAGACCGGCGCCGGCTGGTACCGCTACGAAGCAGGCGACCGGACGCCGCATGTCGACCCGGAGGTCCACCGGATCATCAAGGAAGTCGCCGCCGAGAATGGCATCGAGCAGCGCAGCTTCACCGATGAGGAAGTGCTGCACCGCCTGCTGTTTGGCTCGATCAACGAAGCCTGCAAGATGATCGCCGAAGGCAAGTGCCTGCGGGCCAGTGACCTCGATGTGATGTGGCTGAACGGCTTCGGCTTCCCGCGCTACCGCGGTGGGCTGATGTTCTGGGCCGATGGCATCGGGGTGCGGGAGATCTACAACCAGATCGCCGCCTGGCATCAACTCTACGGAGCCCGCTGGGCACCAGCGCCGCTGCTACGTGAAGCCGCCGAGCGCGGCGGCCAACTGCGCGAACTGCGCGCGCCACAGGTGCAGTAAGACATCGCAGCCGATACTCGCACCATTGGGGGACGGATCGCGGCAGGCCACCGGCCGGGCGCGTGCAGCGGACCCCAGATACATCAGGGAGCAACGCCATGGACCTGCGCTTCACGCCTGAAGAAGTCGCCTTCCGCGAGGAAGTACGCGCTTTCATCCGCGACAATCTGCCGCGCGAAATCCGCGAACGGATGCGGCTGGGCTATCCGCCACGCAAGCAGGATACCATCGACTGGATGCGCATTCTCAACGCGCATGGATGGGCGGCCTATAACTGGCCGAAGGAGCATGGCGGACCGGGCTGGAGCCCGATCCAGCGCATGATCTTCAATGAGGAGAACCTCGCCGCCCCGGCGCCCGAATTGCTCTCGTTTAACATCACCATGATCGGCCCGGTGCTGATCCAGTTCGGCACGCCGGAGCAGAAGGCCCACTTCCTGCCGCGCGCCCGCAACCTGGATGATTGGTGGTGCCAGGGCTTCTCCGAACCCGGCGCCGGTTCCGACCTGGCGAGCCTGAAGACCCGGGCAGTCCGCGAAGGCGATGATTACGTGGTGAATGGCCAAAAGATCTGGACCTCCACCGCGCACAATGCCGATTGGTGCTTCTGCCTCGTCCGGACCAATCCACAGGCGGCAAAGCGACAGGAGGGGATCTCCTTCCTGCTGATCGACATGAAGACCCCGGGCATCGAGGTGCGGCCGATCATCTCGATCGATGGCAGCCATCACCTGAACGAGGTATTTTTTACCGATGTGAAGGTGCCCGTCGCCAATCTCGTTGGCGAGGAAAACAAGGGCTGGACGGTCGCCAAATACCTTCTCGGCAATGAGCGCACCGGCATTGCCCGGCTCGGCAAATCCAAGGAACGGGTGCGTTTCGCCAAGGAAATTGCGCGCGAGGTTCGCCATCGCGGAGCTCCGCTGATCGAAGATCGCGGCTTCCGCCAGCGCGTCGCCCAGATGGAAGTGGACATGAAGGCGCTCGAGATCACCCAGCTGCGGGTGATCTCGGCCTATGCCAAGGCGGGCGGCAACCGCCCCGATCCGCTGTCCTCCGTCCTCAAGGTCAAGGGGACCGAGCTGCTGCAGGCAAGTTCGGAGATGGTGATGGATGTCGGTGGGCCGCAGGCCATGCCCATCTGGCAGCACGAGCTGGCGGCAATGGCCAATGAGCCGGCGATCGGGCCTGACTGGGCCGCCTATATGGCTGCGCCCTACCTGATGCTCCGTGCCGCCTCGATCTATGGCGGGACCAACGAGATTCAGAAGAACATCCTCAACAAAGCCGTGCTGGGGCTCTGAGAGATGGATTTCGATCTGACCGACGACCAGCGGCTGCTCAGCGACAGCGTCGCCAAGCTGCTGGCGGGTACCTATAGCTTCGAGCAGCGCAAGGCGCTGCTGAAGACTCCGGGCGGCTGGAGCGAGGCGCTGTGGAATCAGTTCGCCGAACTTGGGCTGCTGGGCCTGCCGATCGCCGAAGAGCATGGCGGCTTCGGCGGAGGCCCGGTGGATGTGATGCTGCTGATGCAGGCCTTCGGCCGGCATCTGGTGCTGGAGCCTTATCTGGCGACCGTGGTGCTGGGCGGGACGGCGCTAAAGCTTGCGGGCGATGCCGCACAACAGGGGGAGATCCTGCCGGAGATCGCTGCGGGCAGCCTCAAGCTCGCCTTTGCCCATAGCGAACGGCAATCGCGCTACGACGTGGCCGATGTCGCCACCACCGCGCGCCGCGACGCGGGCGGCTGGGTCCTGGAAGGCGCCAAGAGCGTAGTGCTGCATGGCGACAGCGCAGATCGGCTGATCGTCAGCGCCCGCACCGCCGGCGGGCAGGATGAGGCCATGGGTCTCTCGCTTTTTATCGTTGATGCCGAGGCGTCCGGACTTGCCCGCCGCGGCTATGCGCTGCGCGACGGCACCCGTGCGGCCGAAGTCTCGCTGAGCGGCGTGCGGCTGCCGGCCGAGGCGCTGCTCGGCGAGGTGGATCACGCCCTGCCGGTGATCGATCGGGTCATCGAAGCTGGCATCGCCGCCACCGCCGCCGAGGTGATCGGCACCTGTGAGACGATGCAGGCCATGACGCTGGACTACCTCAAGACCCGGGTGCAGTTCGGCAAGCCGATCGGCGAAAATCAGGCCCTGCAGCATCGCGCGGCGGAGATGCTGATCGCGCTGGAGCAGGGGCGCTCCATGGCCATGCTCGCCGCCATGTCGGTGGAGGAGCCAGACCCGGCGGAACGGGCGCGGGCGATTTCCATGGCCAAGGTCGGCGTGGGGCAGGCCGGCCGCTTCGTCTCGCAGAACGCCATCCAGCTTCATGGTGGCATCGGCATGACCGAGGAATACGCGGTCGGCCACTTCTTCCGCCGCGTCATGGTGATTGAACACCTGTTCGGCGACACCGCGACACATCTCGACCGCTTGGCCGACCAGGTCGCCTGATACGACACCCCTGGGACACCGCATCACGGCCCGGCCCTGTGCCGGGCCGTTTTTGATGTGCAGGGCCAGCACGTCTGATTTTATGATAGATTTTTAATCATCTTGCCCATATTAACACCTTTAACTATCGCCATATCGATGAATTGCGTGTTTTAAGAGCAAAATTTCTGTTGGCGATTGCGGGTCGCCGCCAGAAGCTAGGGCCTCTCGTCAGCCGGAGGCCGCATGTCGAACCCCACCCTTGGCCCGCGCCTATCGCGCCGCTCCGCCCTCAAAGCCGCACTTGGTGCCGCCGCCGGGTCCGGTGCCATCACTGGCTTCCCCACGCTCTGGGCGCAGAACATCAAGGACGTCACCATCCTGCATTGCGGCCCGCCGGTGACCGCCTTCACCCCGATCGGTGAGCAGGCGAGCAAGGATCTCGGCTTCACCGTGAAGATGCAGGCGGTCGAGAACGCCGATCTGCTGAACCGCTTCCTGACGCAATCCTCGAACATCGACACGGCCGATATCAGCCTGCCGTTCATGAAGTATCTCGTCGGGCGGAGCGTGCTGCAGACGATCCCGCGCGACAAGATGAAGTGGTTCGAGGCGACCAACCCGCTGTTCACCAAGGGACGCAACGCCGAAGGCAAGGTGGCGGTGCAGCAGGGCTGCACGCCCTACACGATGATCTACGCGACCGATCCAGAGGGTAAGGCGCTCGCCAAGGGCGAGACCGGGTTCCTGAACGGCATGCCCTCGGTCACCAATGCCGATACGCTCGGCATTCGCCCAGACCTGGTCGGACGGCCGGTGACGAGTTGGGCGGATCTGCTCGACCCGGCCTTCAAGGGCAAGACGGCGCTGCAGGACCAACCCTCGGTTGGCACCATCGACGTCGCGCTGGCCGTCGAGGCCCGGGGCGACATGAAGTACATCGATAAGGGCAACATGACCCGGGCGGAGATCGACAAGACCATGTTGATCATGCAGGACATCAAGCGCAGCGGACAGTTCCGTAGCTTCTGGACCACCTTCGACCAGTCCGTGAACCTCATGGCCTCGGGCGAGACGGTCGTGCAATCCATGTGGTCGCCCGCCGTCACCGCCGTCCGCTCCCGCGGCATCGCCTGCACGTATCAGCCGCTCAAGGAAGGCTTCCGCGGCTGGGGTTACGTCCTCAGCATGATGAAGCACGTCTCCGGCCTGAAGCGGGACTGCGCGCTCGAATTCCTCAACTGGTACGGCAGTGGCTTCGCCGGCGCCTTCATCTGCCGGCAGGGGTATTATTCAGCCCAGCCGGAGAATGTCAGGAAGGCCGTGACGCCCGCCGAGTGGGACTACTGGTATGGCGGCAAGCCGGCTGCCGAGCCGCTGACCGATCCCTTCGGCAAGCCGCAGATCAAGCCGGGAGAGGTGCGCGACGGCGGCAGCTACGAGGCGCGGATGGGCAATATCGCGGTCTGGAACTCGGTGATGGACGAGGACCGTTACCTGACGCGAAAGTGGAACGAATTCATCGCATCCTGACTGCGGAGGCCACCATGCAGCTCGGCGTCTTCATCCCTATCGGCAATAACGGCTGGCTGATCTCCACCACCTCGCCGCAATACAAGCCGAGCTTCGACCTCAACCGCACGATCGTCGAAAAGGCCGAACACTTCGGCTTCGATTTCGCCCTTTCGATGATCAAGCTGCGTGGCTTCGGCGGCGAAAGCCGCTTCTGGGACTGGAACCTGGAAAGCTTCACCCTGATGGCCGGGCTCGCGGCGGTGACCCGGCGCATCAAGCTCTTTGCCACCTGCGCGGTGCTGACCATTCCCCCGGCTGTGGCCGCCCGGATGGCGGTGACGATCGATTCGATCAGCCATGGCCGCTTCGGCCTTAATCTGATCACCGGCTGGCAGCGCGCGGAATACCAGCAGATGGGCCTCTGGCCTGGTGCCAGCCACTATGCCCGGCGATACGACTACTGCGCCGAATACGTCACCGTCCTGAAGGATCTCTGGTCTTCGGGCGTGTCCAACTTCAAAGGCGATTTCTTCCAGATGGAGGATTGCCGCCTGCTGCCGATGCCGGAACGGCCCATTCCGTTGATCTGCGCAGCCCAGAGCGCAGCCGGCACCCAATACGCGGTCGATCATTGCGATTACAATTTCTGCGCGGCCTATGGGTTCAATCAACCCGCGGCGGTTGCGCCCTCGGTCGCGCGCCTGGTCGCAGCGAACCAGGCAGCCGGCAAGCAGTGCGGTGCCCTGGTGCTGACCATGATCATCGCCGATGAGACCGACGCCGCCGCCGAGGCCAAGTGGCAGCATTATGTGGCCGGCACCGATCACGAGGCGATCGCCTGGCGTGATGGCCAATCGAACGAAGACCCGAACCCCGACCCCTATGGCGGGCCGGTCCGCCGCCGCTATCTGACCGAAAACAAGCTGCCGACCAATCAGGGCGTCCTTTGCGGCTCCTATGCCAAGGTCGCCGCCATGCTGGATGAAATGGCGACCGTCCCCGGAGTCGCCGGCGTGATGATGACCTTCGACGACTTCGTGATCGGCATGGAGCAGTTCGGCACCCGGATCATGCCCCTGCTGAAGTGCCGCCAGCCGCAGCTGCAGGCCGCTGAATGAGCGCGGCCCAGGACACCGATCCCGGCACGCTGGCGGTGCCGGCAGCGGCCCGCCCCAGGCGTCGCTTTCGGCTGTCCTCCCGCGCCGTCTCGTGGCTGCAGGTCAGTCCGCTGGCGATCATCCTGATCGCGTTCTTCGCCCTGCCGACCTTCACCTTCCTGCTGGTCAGCTTCTACGACTACGATCGGATCGGGATTTATCCGGACTTCCTGCTCGACAGTTATGAGGAGGTCCTGACCTCGGCGATGACGCTGCGGGTCTATGTCTCCTCGTTGAAATTCGCCTTCATGGTCTGGGGCATCACGCTGCTGCTGGGCTTCTTCATCGCCTATTTCCTGATCTTCCACGTCCGAACCCGGGCGATGCGGACGATCCTGTTCCTGGCCTGCGCCATTCCCTTCTGGACCTCAGGCATCATCCGCACCATTGCTTGGATCCCCTTCCTTGGCCGCAATGGCGCCTTCAACCAGGGCCTGATGGCGGTGAACCTCACCGACAAGCCACTCGATTTCCTGCTGTTCTCGCCTTTTGCGGTCACGATCACCTACATCCATCTGTTCACCCTGCTGATGATCGGCCCGATCGCCAATTCCATGGCGAAGATCGACCCCGCCCTATTGGAAGCGGCGCGGGACGCCGGCGCCAGCCGCTGGCGGACGATGGTGGATGTGGTGGTACCGCTGTCGAAAACCGGCATCGCCCTC